>JABLXG010000043.1 GCA_013178165.1 Anaerolineae bacterium | reverse complement strand
CCACCACCCCGCGGTCCTCGTAGAAGATCGGGGCGCCCCACAGGCAGGCCCACTCGCAGTAGTGGCAGCCGATGCACTGGTCGACATTGATCTTGACGATGCCGTTTTCGTCCTTGCTGATCGCCGCTGTTGGGCAGACGGGCAGGCAAGGCGGGTTGGAGCAGTGGTGACAGGCCGTCGGCACATTGTAGACGAAAACGCTGGGTACCCAGGCCTCGCCTACCTTCTGCCAGCTGCCGCCGCCGTACTCGATCACCCGGCGCCAGTTGAAGCCCACCTCGTTGTTGGCCCGGTCTTTGCAGGCGATCTGGCACGCCTTGCAGCCGATGCAGGCGTTGATGTCCACATAGAAACCGTATTGAGTCATATCTTGGTCTCCTACGCTTTCTCGACCTGCACCATAATGCTGTGCTGCGGATTACCGAAGGCGTATGGCGTTGGCCGCTCATTCGTCAGGACATTGATGCTTCCGCGCCGGTCAATGCCGTTTGCATCTGGCGTATACCAGCCGCCCTGCGGGATATCCACCAGGCCGGGCATGATGCGCGGGGTTACACGAACCGGCAGAATCATAGCCCCACGCTGGTTCCAGACCTTGACGTTATCGCCATCTTTGATCCCACGCGCTTCCGCGTCGATCGGGTTCATAAACACGCGCTGCGGCAAGGCTTCCTCCATCCAGTCAATGTTGTCCCAGGTGGAGTGTGTGCGCCGCATGTAGTGGTGGCCCATGGCCTGCAGCGGGTATTCCTCAGCTTCTGGCCCGAAGGGGCTTTCCCATTCCTGGATGTACTTGGGGATGGGTGGCGACTGGGTCGGATCCCCGATCGTCTCGTTGAACCTGGCCATGTCAACCGAGAAGATCTCGATCTTGCCGGTCGGCGTCTTCAGCGGGTTAGCTTCTGGATCGGCAATATAGTCAGCGAAAGGCAGCGGGGTATCCGGATTGTAGGGGATAGTCATCGAGCCACGTGCAACAAACGAGTCGCGGTCGCCGTAGATGGCGCCATACTCGCTGATCATGCCGTCGATGAACTGGTTGTACCAGTCCTCTTCCGTCTTGCCGCCCTCGGTGAACTCATCATAGATGCCCAGCCGCTCGGCAAGCATGGCGTTCAGCTTGTAGTCGCTCGGCAGATCGTAGAGGGGGTCAACCACCTTCGGCATCAAGATCCGGCTGGGGCTGAAGGTCCAGTTGGAGCAGTGCCCCCACGTCTCCATGAACGTGCAGACCGGCAGGACGATATCGGACATGCGCGCCGATGGCGTCATGAAATGGTCAACCGTTACAATGAACTCGCACAGACTTTCATCCTTAAGGATTTCGATGGTGCGGTTGATATTGCTGTGCTGATTGACCAGCGTGTTGCCCGCCGGATTAAAGAGGAACTTGATGCTATTGGGCAGCGTCTCCTCGCCCTCAGCCAGACCCCGGATACCATCCTTGCGTCCCATTTCCTTGCCGCGCAGGATCACGTCGGTCCAGGAGTGAACCGGGAACGAGTAGGGCACCGGGTTCGGCGGGATGGAGAAGCCAGGCGCCGGGGCAAATTCGCCAGCCATAGGCGACCCCACGCCACCGGCAAAACTGCCGGGGATGCCAATGTTGCCGGTCAACGTAGCCAGCGCGCAGTTGAAACGAACCGGCTGCTCACCGTAAGCGCGGCGCTGCGGACCCCAGCCCTGGAACATCACTGCTGGCTTCATCGTAGCATATTCCCGGGCAATGCGGGTGATCGTATCGGCAGGAACGGCCGTGATCGACTCCGCCCAGGCGGGCGTCTTGGGAACGCCATCGCTCTCGCCCAGGATATAGGCCTTGAACGACTCGGCGTTCTCATAGCCTTCGGGCATGTGCTGCGCATCATAACCAACCGCGTACTTGTTGACCCAATCCTCATCGATCAAACCCTCGGTGATCATGACGTAGGCCATGGCGGCCATCATCGCGCAGTCTGTCCCGGGGCGGATCGGGATCCATTCGTCGGCCAGGCCAACCGCTGACATTGATAGGCGCGGGTCGATCACGATGGTCTTGGCGCCAGCCTTGCGGGCCAGCCTGACCATGTAGGCCGTGTTCGTCCCGTGGATCATCTCGGCCGGGTTCCAGGCCCAGAGGATGAATAGCTTGGTGTTCTGCCAATCCCAGCGGTGAGGGCTGGTGGCCGTGGTGCCATAGAAGGCCAGAGTCGCCGGGCGGGTGCACGCCGTTGAATAGCTGTTGTAGTACCCGAGCACGCCACCAAACATATTCATCAGGCGGCGGTTGGCGGTCGCACCGGTCATCTCGGTATAGGAGCCGGAAGCATAGTGAGTGTAAAGGGCCGAATTGCCGTACTGTTCCTTGATCCGGATCATCTCATTGGCCACCGTGTCCAGCGCTTCTTCCCAGCTAATTTCCTCAAATCGGCCGGAACCGCGCGGGCCAACACGGCGCAACGGTGTCTTGAGGCGGGTCGGGGCATAGAGACGGCGGCGATAAGCCCGGCCACGCATGCAGGCGATCAGGGCCGGATCGTTCGGATCGTCCGGTCGGTCGGTATCAGTCGTAATGCGAACTACCACGCCATCCTGCACATGGCACTTCAGCACGCAACGACCTCCGCAGTTATGCGCACAACCTGTGGGAATGACTTGAACCTCCCCCGCCGCCATGACCTTGGTCAGCGGGTAAATCCCGTCTACCAGGTCAACCTTGCTGGCCAACGCTGCCGTCGCTCCAGCCGCGGCCGACCACTTGAGGAACGAGCGGCGGCTGACGGAGGCATCGTTCAGGCGGGTGAGCAGGTTCGTCTGTCGACCTTTGCTCATGAACTTTCCTTTCTTACTGTCTGAGTGACAACATGACCTCAATGCCATTTCGGAAGAATTTCACAAACAGGTACCGGGGTGATCAGGCTCCTTTCTCTCTTACTTAATGGGAGTCCGCTGCACTAACAACCAATCGAAACGGTCAACGATGGTGACATAACGAGAGGAAAGACCTATCCTAGAATAAGGTCAACGAGGGGGCATTGTCTGTCAGTGAATTTCTCGATTTTGTCAGGAAAAATCTGAGTCCTCCCCCCAGCAATTGATTGCACCCCCCTGATCCCCTACAATTTGCTTAGCGATTCACTAACGGGGGGGATTTATGACGAAGTCAGGGCCTGCCTTAGGGCTGGTGTTTGCTGGCCTGATGCTCATCGCCCTTGGTCTGGGTGGCACTGCAGTGGACGCCCAGGATCGACCACCGCCAACCGTCACACCGCTCCTGCCCGATTCCATTGCCAGCATCGCTCAACTCGCCGCCGCTTACGCGAAATGGGAGACATCAGGCCACGCCGATACCTATGATGGTGGCCTGGGGGCCGATACGACCTGCGCCCGCTGCAAATCCCCTCTGAACTGGGACCCGACACATCCCGCCGCTGAAGCTGCTCTGGACTGTGCATCCTGCAAGCGTATCCCCGGCGAAGCACGCCCCATTCTGCAGGGCGGCGAACCTGTTCCCGGGGATGAATGGCATGATATTGGCTGTCCAATCTGCCATGAGCCAGTCGGTGAGTCTTTCCGGATCGCCCCCTCCTTCTGGAATCAGCAACTCGGCCAGTACGAGCCTGTCGAAACAGTTGAAGATTTATGCGCGCACTGCCACGAAGGCAGCCACGGCTTTCAGGTCATCGAAGAAATGGCAGCCGACGCTGCCCATCCCGGCATGACCTGCATCGATTGCCATGATCCTCACGGCGGACAGATCTTCTGTGAGAATTGCCATGATCCTTATTCCGGTCCCGCTGCCGGGGAACATGCCAACCATCCGGAAGTTCACTGTTCGGCCTGCCATGATCAGGGCGGCCTGGCCCTGTGGCATGATTACGACGAGCAATCGAACTATTACGGCATGGTCATCACCCGCCGCTTCGCCCATACGCTGACCTCATGGCCCTCGCACAACCTGCGCACCGAGGTTGACTGCCGACGCTGCCATCACGCGCGTGACGCGCTGCATCCGGCCATCGCCCAGACAGTACCATGTGGCAATGCCGCCTGCCATCCACAGGGCGCTGTGCTTTACTGGTGTCCGTTTTTCCCGCAAGGGGGATCGCAATGAGCGCACATCAGCTGTTCCGGAATGCCGGCCTGTTTCTGATTCTGCTTTTCGCCCTGGCGGCCTGCGCCTCCGCCCCACTTTCCACGCCGACTCCCATCCCTCGTGACGACACGGCCATTCGCGAAGCGATGCGCGCTGGCGTCCATGGCGATACCTACAGCCTGGAAACCGGCCCCAATACCTACTGCGCCCAGTGCAAGTCCCCTGCCAACTGGGACCCTGAAGCGGTCATTAATGCACCGCCCAACTGTGTCTCCTGCAAGTTCCCTAACGATGCACAGATCCGCGTGGCTGAGGGCAATCCAGTCGTGCCGGAAAGCCAGTGGCAGGGCATCCGCTGTGTAAACTGCCATCCGAGCGACGAAACCGGCAAAACCCTGGAGACAATCGCCTGGTGGGACCCGATCAGCAAAACGCACATTCCTCAGGAAAGCAGCACCCAACTCTGCGAACAGTGCCACCGTGACAGCGGCCGGGGGACGATGCGCCAGCGCGAGCTAGCCGATTCGACCGCCCATGCCGGGGCTACCTGCACCACCTGTCACAATCCGCACAGCGGCGCTGCCGCCTGCACGGATTGCCACAATGACGCAGACACCGAGACGGCTTTTGTGGATACCTGCTGGAAACCCTATCTGGCTCCCGAAGCCGCCGCCCCACACCCTGACTTGCGCTGCGAAACCTGCCATGACCATGGCGGCCTGGAAGCGCGCCCGGTTGAAGATCCTGCCGAGCCATACCTTGGGCAGTGGGCCACCTGGCGCGTTACCCTGATCGCCGGGGTGATCCCCTCCAATCATGTCTGGGTGTCGCACAATCTGGGCAGCGAGGTTGACTGTGCACGCTGTCACTACGCCAACAATCCCTGGGAGCTGGCTGTTGACGTGGAGAAACCATCATGAGGGCTACCGTCTGGGTTTTTTGTGTCCTGTTGGGCTTCGGCCTGATCCTGATTCCAGATGGCGTCAGCGCCCAGGGTTCCAACGAAGACCTGATCATCCTGATCGGCTCGCCGGGCGAAGGGGAAACTTTTTACACCCTTGGCAACTTCAGGCTGAGCATGCCCATTACCGGACAGGTCATCAGCTACAGTGCCCACGTGGAACCCTCCGAAGTCGAGGTGACGGTCGAACTGGTCGATACCAGCGGGAATACCCAGCGGATGACTGTTCCTCTGGATGACCAGGGGTGGTTCCACGCTTCAGCGGTGATGACCGGCCCGGATCGCCCCTGGCCTTCGGATGACCCGCATGTGATCGAAGACTGCGGGATGTGCCACAATGCCGACAGCCCGCTGACCCTTAACGATGACGTCGCCTACCTGATCGTCACCGCCCATTCCACTGATGGCCGGTCAGGACAGGCGGTGCGCAGCCTGCGCTTTGACCGGGGGACCACGCGCACTCTGCTGGTCACGATCGAGGGCCTTCCGCCCGGCAGTAGCGGCGTTCAGATAGACGCACGAACCAAAATCTACGACTGGCGCTGGCGCAACTTCTACGGCCCGGCAGTCGATGGCGTGGCGACGCTGGCGGTCGAAGGTCTGACCCATCATGATCTGACCTATCAGGTTTCGATGATTCCAGTGATCATCGATGGCAAACGCTACACGGCCGCTCCTCAGGAAGTCATCGTTCCTGGTGGGCAGGAGGCCCCGGTGACAATCTCCATGACAGCCAGCGCCGCACCGGGGACAATCTCTGGCCAACTTATGGATACCGGTGGACAGGCGATTAGCGGGAGTATACTGGCGATTGACCTGGCTAGCGGCGCAGGTCTAACGACTACTGCCGATGACGCAGGCCATTTTGTCTTCACCACTGTGCCGATCAGCCGCTATGCACTGCTGGCGCAGTCGTCTGGTTATGTTCACGCACCGCGCCAGATCGACCTGACCCGGACGCCAGAAGTGGAAGCCGAACTGCACCTCATCCCGGCGGGCAGCGGGACAGTTCGCGGTACCATCCGGCTGGATACTGGGGAATCGCTGCCTTTTGCCGAGGTCATGGTTGAGGGTCTACCAGTAACCCACGCTGACCCGCTGGATGGTCGCTTTGCCCTGCCCGGCGTTGCGCCGGAAGGCCCCCTGGCAATGCGGATTGCCGCCGCCGGATGTTATGGCGTTCAGCTTTCCAGCACAGAGCGCGATTACGGTGAGATTGCCCTGTCCCTGCGTTCCGATACCGAGATCATCCGCCAGGGCGGTGCGCGCCTCTACCGTCCGGCGGCGACCATCATCGCACATCTCGAAGGCGTGATCGCGCTGGAACGTGGCGTTTTGTGGAGTGTTGGCGCGGCTGGCGAGGACACGCCGCTGCGTGTACAGGCCGGGCGTTATCTGCTGGAAAGCACCGATGCCGACTTTGCCGTGGAGAGTCTCAGCAACGCGGAGCCACGCCTGTACGTGAGCCGGGGGGAAGTGCGGGCCAGCGATGAGACTACCGGGCAGATCTGGACGGTTGGCGCCAGCCAGACGCTGGCTCTGACAAACCCGACAGGCCGGCCAGTAACGTTGATCGCCGGGGCAGGCCCACTCCTACGGGCGGTGGCTGGATCAGTTTCACCATTCGAGCTGGCACCCTCCCCCGCCGAACAGCGCGACAGAGCTGTGCTAGATGCTCTGGTCACTGCGGCCCGGATCACCATGCTCCTGGCCTATGCGATCAGCTTCGGGATTTTCCCGATTCTGGTCGTTGTTGGGCTGGTACTCTACTTCCGTCGCCGAGCCTGAACCGCTGCCGCGTAGCGCTGCTACCGTTTCCACCTCACGATAGTTCCGCGGCCCGCTTGCGTTCCAGGGCACGCTTGGCCAGCTTGAGCCGGAAGTGATCAGCCCGCTCGCGCTCGTTGAGCGTCATCTGGATATAGGCAGCTTCGGCTTCCAGTTGCGGGATCAGGATGTTTTTGAGGGCGTTGACCCGCCGCGCCGTGCGCTCAATCTCGGCCACCAGGCGGCGCAGGCGCAACTCACTCTGCGCCAGATGAATGATCAGCTCTACTTCTGCCTCAAACGCCGCCGCTGCTTCATCAATCGTCAGCGAGGAGCCGATCACGGAATAGCCCCGATCCAGCGTTGAGCGGATCGCCCGCGCCTGTTCAATGACAGGCACTTTGACGCCCATGACATTGGCGCTGCCGATCTGCAGCGGCAGTTCGCCCTGGCTGGCCAGTGCCGCCGATCGCACCGCCTCCACACCCGCCGTTGCGTTGGCCCGCGCCAGGGCGCTCTGGGCCGTCGCCGCAACCTGTTGCAGCGTCTCAGTTTCTTTGAACACCGTATCCGCTACGCGGAGCAATTCCTCCATCAGGGCCGCACGCTTTTGTTCCAGCAGTTCGCGCCCCTGTTCGGCCAGCTTGATCTGCTCCTTACGCGTCAGCAGCGCCATCCGCGTGCTGGAAATGCTTTTCATGTGTTCTCCCCCGCCCCATCCCGCCGCTGACGGATCAGCGCGTCGGGGATGCGCTTGAGCATTTCCGGCGGCAATGGATCGAGCAGCGTCCAGGCCAGGTCGAGCGTTTCATCGATGCTGCGGTTGGTCTTACCCTGGCCGATGAAGCGCTGCTCCAGCCGGTCAGCGAAATCCAGGATAAGCCGTTCCTCGGCGGAAAGCGCCGCCTCCCCGATGATCGCTACCAGGCGGCGCAGATCACGGCCCCATGCATACAGTGCATACAGCTGGTCGGCCAGAAAGCGATGATCGGCCCGTGTTTTGCCCTCGCCGATTCCGGCTTTCATCTGGCGGGAGAGCGAAGGCAGAATGTCAACCGGTGGGTAGATGCCCTGGCGATGCAGGTCGCGGCTGAGCACGATCTGCCCCTCGGTGATGTAGCCGGTCAGGTCGGGGATGGGATGGGTGATATCGTCATCGGGCATGGTCAGGATGACGAGCTGAGTCACCGAACCGCGGTTACCCCGGATGCGTCCGGCGCGCTCGTATAGGCTGGCCAGGTCAGAATACATATAGCCGGGGTAACCGCGTCGGCCCGGCACTTCCTCGCGGGCAGCCGCCACCTCACGCAGGGCTTCACAGTAGTTGGTCATGTCGGTCATGATCACCAGGACATGCAGCCCGTGCTTAAAAGCCAGGTACTCCGCCGCGGTGAGCGCAGCGCGGGCGGTCATCAGCCGCAACACCGAAGGATCGTCGGCGCGGTTGACAAACAGCACTGTGCGCTCGGTCGCCCCGCTGGCCTGGAACTGATCCACAAAGAAACTGACCTCGCGGTGGGTGACACCGATCGCGGCAAAGACCACGGCGAATGGCTCCGCCTCCTGCCCCTGGCGCCCCAGCACCCGCGCCTGCGCCGCGATCTGGGCGGCCAGCTCGTTGGCGGGCAGCCCAGCGCCGGAGAAAATGGGCAACTTTTGCCCGCGCGTCAGGGTATTCAGGCCGTCAATGGACGAGATGCCGGTCTGGATAAACTCGCTGGGGTGGGTGCGCACCGTGGGGTTGATCGGTGCACCGTTGATGTCCAGCGACGCCTCTGGCACAATCAGCGGACCGCCGTCAATCGGCTGGCCGGTGCCATCCAGCACCCGCCCCAGCATCGTCAGGGAGACATCCAGGCGGGCCACATCGCCGCGAAAGCGGACGCGCGTCGCCCGCAGGTCCAGCCCGGTTGTCCCCACAAACACCTGGACGATGCCATGATTGCCGTTGACTTCCAGCACGCGCCCCAGCCGGACCCGCCCCTCCGGATCGATGATCTCGACCATCTCGTGGTAGGCAATTTCCGAGGTGCGTTCAATAAAAACCAGTGGCCCGCGAATCTGTGAAACTGTGCGGTACTCTTTGGTGACCAGCGATGGCCGCGCTAGATCAGCTTTCATACGCCCAGGCTCCCCCCGGCAGCACTGCCGCGCAGACGCTCGTCAAGCCCCTTAAGCAGCGGGATCACCTGATCCGGCGGCACTTCCCTGACCCGCGCGATCTGGGCGACTTCCGGCAGGCTGCGCAACTGTTCCAGCGCCGCGCCTTCTTCCAGCGCTGCCCGGCAGTGATGGTAGTAGGCCAGCAGCACGCGCAGCATCCAGTATGTCTTTTCCAGCGGGCTGTAGCGGTCGCTGGCCTCAAATGACGACTGCTGCAGGAAGTCTTCCTGGATCATCCGGGCGGCCAGCAGCAGCAAATGCTCCATCTCGGAGAGCGCCTCCGGCCCGACGATCTGGACGATCTCCTGCAGTTCGTCCGCCCGCTGCAGCAGGGCCATCGCCTCTTGCACCAGGTCGCCCCAGTCTTCGGCCACGTTCGCAGCGTACCAGCGCCGCAAATCGTACAGGGTATAGCTCTGCGTCCAGCTCACCGCCGGGAAGTGCCGCCGCCGCGACAGGCTGTAATCCAACGCCCACAGCGCGCCAACGACCGTCATCGAACTCTGGGTGATCGGTTCGGAAAAGTCGCCGCCGGGCGGCGAGACCGCGCCGATCAGCGTCAGTGAGCCGGTGCGCTGGCCTGATGCCTCGCCCTCCGGCCCTGCTTCCGCACCGTCGCTCCCCAGGCAGATCACCCGGCCGGAACGTTCATAGAATTCAGAGAGCCGGGCAGCCAGGTAAGCCGGGTAGCCCTCCTCGCCAGGGATTTCCTCCAGCCGCCCGGAAATCTCCCGCAGCGCCTCGCCCCAGCGTGAGGTCGAATCAGCCAGCAACAGCACGTCGTAACCCATGTCGCGGTAGTATTCACCCAGGGTGATGCCGGTGTAGATGCTGGCCTCCCGTGCCGTAACGGGCATATTGGAAGTATTGGCAATCAGGATGGTGCGGTTCATCAGCGGTAGGCCGGTGTGGGGGTCTTCCAGCGCCGGGAATTCCTCCAGCACATCGGCGATCTCGTTGCCGCGCTCCCCACAACCGACATAAATCACCACGTCTACGTCAGCCCGGCGGGCCAGCGCCTGCTCCAGCACGGTTTTGCCGGTGCCAAAACCGCCGGGGACAATCGCCGTTCCACCCCTGGCTACCGGGAAAAAGGCGTCGATCACCCGTGTGCCGGTCACCAGCGGCTGCCGGGCGGGTAATCGCTCCCGGACGGGGCGCGGCTGCCGCACTGGCCAGGCCTGCCGCAGCCGCACTTCGTGCGTCCGGCCATCGGCCTCTGGATCGGTTTCGATCACAGCCACGATCTCGTCGATCGTCAGGTCACCTGCACTGATATGGGCCACCCTGCCGCGCACACCGGGCGGGACCAGCACCGCATGGGTAATGGCCGGCGTCTCCGGCACGGTGCCGAGGATGTCCCCGCCGCTGACCACCTCTCCGGTACAGACGCGCGGCGTGAACGGCCAGCGCGTCCCCTGTGGCAGCGGGAAGGGGCTGACGCCCCGGTCGATGAAGTTGCCGCTCAGCGTCTGCAGGGCGGTCAGCGGGCGCTGCAGACCATCGTAAATCTGCCCGAGCAGCCCCGGTCCCAGCTGTGCCACCAGCGGCAGGCCGGTATTGACCACCGGTTCGCCAACCCGCAGTCCGGCCGTTTCCTCATAAACCTGGACGACTGCCAGGTCGTGGGCCAGCCGGATCACTTCGCCGACCAGCCCCAGCTCGCCCACATGCACCACGTCAAACAGCCGCACGGCCTCCAGACCGGTGACGCCCACAACCGGCCCGGCAATGCGGACGATCCGCCCGGCCTTTCCTCCTGTGTCCTCAGTCACCCGTCTCCTCCGCCTCTTCCCCGCCGAAAGCGATCCGCACCCCGATCGTGCGCCGGATCATCCGGGCGATCCGGGCGCTGCGCGTGATCCCGTCTTCCGCCGCCTCGCCGCCGGGGATCGCCAGGTAGAGCAGAGTCCCGGAAGCATCCAGACGCTTGAGCAGCGCCCGATCCAGGTGGGCCAGCAGGCTCTCCTCAATGGCCAGCAGGCCGGTTTCGCCCGCGTCAAGCCAGCCGGCGATCAGTTCCTCGGCGGCTTCTACGTCCTCAACGCCATGCGTTTCCACCCCGGCCAGGGCAAACCCGACAGCCAGATCGGATCGGACAACCACCCGCAGGCTGCTCATGCCGCAAACTCCAGATCATCAAGGATCGCCCCCGGTGCGAGGCCAGCACTGACCCCGTAGATCACCCGGCGCAGGTTTTCCACCTCGTTGACCTTGAGCGCCAGGTAACCCAGGGCCACGCCGATCCCCAGCGGATCGCGGGCGACCAGGCCGGCCCGCCAGCGTAACCGGTAACGGCGCAGGTGACGCTCCACATCGCTCAGCCGCCCCGAACGCCGGAAGGCTTCCAGCCCGGCGGCCAGCGGTTCACCATAAGGCGTACCGGCCAGCACCTGCGCGGCAGCAACCAGCGACGTCTGGGCTGCCGCTTCGTCCAGCACCGTCAGAGGCAACCGTCCCGGGCTGACCAACAACTCGCGTGGGCTACCGACCCGGTAACGCTGCAGATAGAGCGATCGCTCCGCTGGGAAGGCCGCCAGCCGGATCACGGTCAGCAGGTTGACCAGGTCGGCCTCCAGCGCCAGCGCGTCGCGCAGGAGCGCCGTTTCCGCCGGACCTTCCCGCGCCGCCGCCAGCGCCTGCGCAAAGTACCAGCGATCCAGGGCCAGTTCCAGCTCCGGCAGTTGCGCCCCGGGATGCACGGCACGCACCGCCAGCAGAGGCGAAGCCTGTGGCAACCGCAGGCTGGCCAGCAGATCGATCGCGCTGCGCACATCAGCAGCCCTGGCCAGCTCGGCCAACACCGCCTCCGACAGATCACCGATAGGCAACTGTGCCGCCCGAATTTCCGCCAGCGGCGCCCGATTCTGCAGGCCGCGCAGCAACGCTTTGAGGTTGTGAATGTCGTAGTGTTGCAATGCCAGCGCCAGCGCCCGGCCCTGCGGCGGGTCAAAAAAGCGCCGCACCTGCCCGACGGTTGCGCACAGATCCGCGCTGAGAGCGTGGTTAAGAGCTTCCAACAGGCTGACCCGGATCAGCGTGGATTCAATTGCTTCGCGGTAAGGCGTATGGGAAAGCGCCGCCAGCAGTCGCTCAAGGCCAGGCGTTTCAGCCAGCGCCCGGTAATCGTCCCGCCGCAACAGGCGGCCCTTCATGGCATGCAATCGTGCGTTGGCGTACTCGTAACCGGCCATGTTTCCCTGTAGCGGCCCACCCCGCCCTCAGGCGGAGGCGGGTTGCTCTCCATCAGGGGCAGGCTCCGCTTCCAGAAGCGCGGGCAGCGCGCGCTGCAACCAGGGCGTGGCCCGGAGCAGTCGGGCTTCCAGCGTATTGTCCACGACCACACGCTCCTCCGGGCTGACCGCCCGCACCCCTCCCCAGCCTTCCAGCACCCAGGCCAGCGTCACGTCATAGCCGCCCTCGCGGATGATCTGCTCCAGCAGGTTGCGGTCGCGCGGATCGGCCTGCAGGGTGGCCTGCTCGCCCGGCAACAATGACCCGTGCAGGGCGGCCAGCGCCTCATCGACCAGCGCCCGCAGGAGATCGGGGTAATCCGGCTCCTCGCGCGCCTGCGCCAGCCGGCTGCGCGCCTCCTCCAGCGCCTGCGCCACAATCGCCTGCTCCGCCTCGCCAATGATGCGGCTGGCTTCCAGCCTGGCCCGGTGCAACAAACGCGCCTGTTCGCCCGTAGCGGCCTCCGCCGCTGACCGGCGCGCTTCCTCAAACAGGCGGGCGGCTTCCTCCCGGGCGGCGGCCAGCAATTGTTCCGTCTCCGCCTGTGCCCGCTGCTCTACCGCCCGAACCCTGGCCTGCCCCGCCCCGGCAATGGCCCCCAGAATGGCATCCAGGCTCATATCAGCCGCCCAGCAGCAGGATCATGGCCGCTGTGGCAAAACCGAGGATGACCATCGTCTCCGGGATGGCCACCAGCAGAATGATCACGCCGGCCAGTTCCGGCTTCTCGGCGACGGCGCCAGCCCCCGCCGCGCCAATGCGCGACTGGGCAATGCCCGTCCCCAGCGCCGCCAGACCGATGGCCAGCCCGGCCCCGATCGCGGTCAGCCCATTCTCCATGCTGTTTCCCCCTTATCCGTCGCCGCTACTCATGAATCGCCAGCCGGTAGCGGAAAGGCTCATAAGCCCGCCCCCCACCTTCATAGAAGTTGCGGAAGAATTCCACGTAATGCAAACGCAGGCTCTGAATGGTAGGGCTGAAGGCTCCCAGCACCAGGTTAAGCACATGCAACAGAATCGCGATGATGATCCCGACGACGATGCTGCCGACTGCCCCGGCGATCTCCCCGGCCACACGGGCCAGGTACACCGACGACAACCCAATCGCCGCAATACGCAGGTAAGACAGCACATTGCCTAGCAGCCCGATCATCTCGATCGGGCCGATTACGATCCCGATCTTGCCCAGCGACGCCGACAGCAATACCGTCCCGACCAGCAGCAGGGCCAACGCCGGAGTCATGAAGCCCTCCGGCAACAGGTCCACAAGCACTCCAACCAGGATCAACAGCGCCACCAGCCCCAGCAACCGACCCCCCCGCTCCAGCAGGTGATGCCGATCCCGCCCCCGGACGCCTTCCCACAGGCCCAACAGCAACCCCAGCAGGATGTGCACCACGCCCACCGCCAGCGTCATCGCCAGCAGATCGATCAGGTGCGCCGGGCTGGCCCGGTCAAAGAGCAGCGGATGCAGGCCCAGTTCCTCGCCCAGCGGGCCGAACAGTTCGCCGAACAGCAGGCCAAACAGGATCGACCACCCCGCCCCGTAGGCCAGGATGGTTGTCAGATTGCGCAGCATACCCGGCTTGAAGCGCCGCCGCAGCAGGAGCATACCGCCCAGCAACACCGCGCCGTAGCCGATATCGCCCAGCATCATGCCAAAGAAGAAGGGCAAAAATAGGGCCATCAACCGCGTCGGGTCGATGCCGTCATAGCGCGGTGTGCTGTACATATGCACCAGGCCCTCAAAGGGCCGCGCCACCGCCGGGTTGGTCAGGGCCACCGGCGCGCGCCGGCGATCGACCTCCGTCAACGGCAGCGTATGCACGACAACACGCTCGCCAAATCGCTCATGCAGGGCCGTCTGCAGCCGCTCAAGTTCGGCCTGTGGCGTCCATCCCTGCACCACAAAGGTCTGTTCCGTCTCTCCCAGGCGGGACAGGATGTTATAGGTTTGCAGCTCATCCTGTAACATCCCCTGCCGGGCGGCCAGCGCCGGCCCATACTGCTGCCCCAGCGCCTCCAATTCGTGCTCAACCGCCGCGCATTCCTCGTGAACCGTGTTCAAGCGGCGGCGCAGCGAAGCGATAGCCGCATCGGGTGACGTGCTGTCAAATTCGCTGGGCAGGCGCAGGCGGGCGACATCCTGCCGGTCGAGCATCGTCCCGATCGCTTCGGCAAAGGCGCGCGGCACGGTGATCAGCATGGCCTGGGTCGCAGCGTCAATCGGGCCGAGCGTGACCTCGGCGCGGCCCCCGGTAATCTCCGCCGCGTGGCGCTGGATGATGCCGGGCACATCGGCATGCTCACGGCTGAGCAACAGGCCAAATGACACGTAATCCGCGTCGCTCGCAGTGGCAGGGAATAGCGGCAGGAGCTTGCGCATCGTCTCTTCAAAACGCGGCAACAGCTCCTGCTCCGCTCGCAAACGGTCGCGACGGTTGACCAGCGCCTGCAGATGCGGCAGCAGCTGATCGACCTGTTCGGCAAGCCCGGCGGAATCGGGTTCCGCCAACCGGCCCAATGCTGGATCAATCCGCAGGTAATCCACCATACCGTTGACCTGCAACAGCTGCAGGTTCAACTCCTCCTGACGGCGAAGGAAAACTGCATCCACCGTCAGCGGATGGATCATCCCCCCGGCGTCCTCCCCGGTGCGGTCGATGTGCAGGCAGCCCAGTTCGCCCAGCGTGTGAATAACGGGGAGGATATCCGCCTTCAGGCCGATGATCTGCAGGTGGACCATCTTATGGGTCATCGGTCTCGTTCCCTCCGGGCCAGGTACGCGTCAACGTTCCGCACGGACACGGCCAAGGACGATCGCCAGGATACGCTCAACCATGGCTGGGACGTATGCCTGAGGCGTTGCGGTCAGGCTCGCGGCCCGCTGGCGGGCTTGATCGACAATCTCCGCCGCCTCCCGGTGGGCTGCCTCCAGGATCGCATCGTGTTCAGCCTGACCCTGCTGGCGCCCCCGCTGCACAGCATCGGCTTTGGTCGCCGCCGCCTGCTGCCGCGCTCGCGCCAGTTGCGCCGCCGCCCCTTCCTCCGCCTCCCGGAGCCGCCGTTCAGCATCGCGTTCTGCCTGCAGGATGCGCTCCAACGGACTCAGGCGATCGCCAGCATTCATCGCTGCCGCTCCCGGCATCATGCTGCGCAGAGGAAAAGCCTCACCGCGCTCAAATTGGCACGGCAAACAAACGGAACACCACCAGGGAGTACGTCCCAACCGGGGATACCCATGACCCCGATCGGCTGTTCGGCATCGGTCGGGTCAGGGGCTTTAAGGATGGAAGGGATAATGGTTGACGCGCCAACCCAACCGATTCGACCTGCGACCTGACGTCGCAGCTAGCGCCTGGAAGCGAGGAGCGGCACGGCCCGGAGGCCATCCGCAAAACCAGCCTGCGCGTTGGAGCAAGCGGCCTGCGCCCCTGTGCTCTGCCACGCGCGCGGAAAACCCTCATGCAGGGCCGGGGGCCTGCACCACTCCCGTTTCAGACCCCGCGATTGCCCCGCCCTAGACTCAGTATAGCATAATGCACAGCGGCGGATACTTTGCCAGCCTGCTTGTTCCTCAGAACAACAACTCCCCGATCCGCGCTGCCAGAGTCACCGCCGCCACCAGTAGCAATGGCACAATGGCGACATTCAGCCAGCGCCCCCGCGCCTCCAGCAGCCGGCTGTCATACACACGCAAAGCCTCCCGGACCACCAGCAGGCCGATCAGCAAACCAACCGACACCATACTCAACTGAGACCACAGGGTCGCAGAAAGCAATGGGGAAGTCATCGCCGGATCACTTTCCAGCCAGCCGGGCCTGGCTGGCTACCCGGCCCAGCCAGCACAACCTGCAGGGCCGCCCCGCCCACGCTGAGCATAGCCAGCAACAGCAGCGCCAGCTCCCATGACCAGGCGTGCGCGTACATCATCAACGCGCTCAACAAGGTATCCAGCGCCAGGCTCAGGGCAACACCCAGCATCCACTCCAGATAAGACGGCGTGATATCCAGCAAGCGCACGAAAGCCATCCCCGGGCACACCAGCAAAAACCACAGCGTCAGCGCTGGGCGCAGCGGCGATGCCGGAAACACAAAAACCGTCAGGCAGGCTGCCGCGGCAGAGATGATGATGATCACCGGCCACAGCCAGGTTGCACGGGTCATTGGCCGCCTCCATCGTCGTCCTCTGGTTTCAGCGCCAGAATCAGCGCGTCCGGGCTGCTATGGACGACCGCGAACTGGCCGGAATCGATCAGGCTGTCCTGCAAATGCTGCCAGTCCTCCGGTGAAAAATGGTAGAACAATTCCAGGTAAGCCCCCTGGCTGCGCGTCAGAATCAGGTAACTGTAGGGGTTCTGCCGCTGCCGCAAGGCATTGATCATGGCGTCAGCCCCGCCAAACAACACCTCATCTTTGAGGGTCAAATAGCTGAAGCGCTCGTAATCGCGATATTTCCAGGGCAGGTTGTAGGAAGACGCCGCCAGCAGTGCGCCCGGCTCAGCGGTCTCGTACAGCGTAGCCACGGCCTCGAACTCGTCGGTGCTGATGTAGTCCATCTTTTCGTTGCCATAGCGCACCAGCAGGAAGCCAGCCAGCAGGCCGAGACTCACCAGCCCGATCATCACGGCTACCCGCCCCCGCTGTCCATCCGCCGTCCCGCTCCAAAAGAGCGCCGCCGCGAAAAAGGCCACAAACGGCAACGAAAAGAGATACACCCGCAACAGCATTTCGCCACCATAGTTCTGCAGCACCAGCAGGGCAAACGGCGCAGCCGCCAGCAACAGCAAGGAGAGATCGCGATGACCGGCCCGGATCCGCCGCAGCAGCCCCAGCGCGGCCAGCCCCCAGACGACCAGGGTCAGCCCCAGACGGCCATATGTAACCAGCAGATGACCGGGGCTGCCGCTCAGCCGTTCTGTGACATTGCGGTCGACAATCCTGCCGATCTGGCCGAAAGCCCCGATCACCATCTCCGGGTGGCCGCTCAGGAAGGCAGTCGTCATGTAAGCGATCCAGGTGGCCAGGACCACCCCCATGATCAGTGGCAACCCGCGCAACATGATCCGGTCGAACAGGGCCAGCAGAGTCACCGCCAGCAGCACAAAGAACGGCGTCAGTGGATGGCTGACAGTCACGGCGACGAACAGCACGAGGGCGATCAACAGCAGCCCGACCCGCTGGACAGGCGTGCTTGAGCGGGGCCAGCGGCTCGCTTCAGCTGCCAGCCATTCCTTCCCCAGCCACGAACGACGAACCAGCATTCGCAGACCCGGCACGCCCCACAGCAGGCTCTCCCCGACAGCCTTCGCCCTGAACCACCCCAGTAGAATCGCCAGGATGACCAGATAGAAGAAGTAGTTCAATCCCTGGGGGGAAAAGTAGTCCTGGCCGACATGGTTGGCCAGGTAGAAAAACCACACCCCCAGCCAGCGCAGGCGGACATCCTCGCCAACCGCGCTGAAGATCGCCAGCAATGGCCCCAGATACAACAGATTCAGGAAGACCGGCGTCCAGCTCATCAGCGCCAGGGCGCTTTCCAGGCCAGCAACCTGGGTAGCAAAGGCCGTCAGGGAAAAGAAACCGGGCCAGTTAAAGCGGGCATCCAGCATCGGTGCCGTCTGGCCAGTACGCATCACGTACTCGGTGAAACCAGCGTGTAACCAGGCCACCGGATAGCGCGGCGACTCTTCGATCAAGGCGGTGACCCCGTACAGCATGAAGATCAACACGACCACATGCAGCGCCAGCACCGGCCCGCGGACCTGAGGACGGGCCAGCGCCAGGCAAAAGCCGGCCACCAGCAACGCCAGCGCCGCCAGACTCAGCGGCGGCAAAGCCGCGATCAACCCGATATCGGTAATCCGCCGCAGGCTGATGGTCGGCAACGCCGCCAGCCAGAGCAACAACGCCAGCCCGACAGGGGCAAGCTGCATCAGCACGGCTGTGGCCGTGCTCTCCTGCTTCGTTTGATAATTCACTCTTAACGACCCAACTTGACTCGACAACGACATCGCAATTAGACCTATCTCACCAGTTTACTGCAGAATCGTCGATAACGCTTATGTTGCCCGGATGACACCGACCGGGCCTGTTGACGCGGCCCGGTCGCGCTTACATCAGAAAGAAGTCCTGAAGAAAGGAATCCTGACCGCGCAGAAGATCAGCTCTGTCCCGGTGGCGGTTGCGGCGGGCCGGGCGTATTGGTTGCCAGCGGATCGTCCGGCGGCTGCGCCAGCGGCAGTTCGGTCGCCGTAGCCGTTGGCGCTGGCGTGGGAGTCGGCGGTTCGGTCGGCAGGAGCGTCATCGTCGGCAACGGCGTCGCCGTCGGCAACGGCGTCGCCGTCGGCTCCAGTGTAGGGGTAGACGTCTGGGTCGCGGTTGGACTCGGTTCCGGTGTAGCCGTTGGCGGCGCAGCAGTCGGCGTCGGCGGCGCATCGGCGATGACAAGCTGATCAACCCAGTAGCCCGTGGAAGCTGCCCCTTGCGGCAGAGGAGCCGTGGTATCCAGGCGGAAGCGCAGCCCAATCAGCCGGCCACGAAACGCGCTCAGGTCCAGCGTGCGCTGCGTCCAGTCAACCACTGGCCCCGCTTCCTGCAGCAGTGTTACCCAGGACAAGCCACCATCCAGACTGACATCGACGGCCATCAGATCATTCTCGGCCAGAGCGCTGCGGAACCAGAAGCTGATCTGCGGCGCCGGTGCACTCCCCAGATCGATGGCCGCGCCAAAGGTCAACAGGCTGACCAGGCCACGCCCGCCAGCATCCGCGAACCAGCCTGCGCCGTTGTAGGCCGACTGTGCCTCCAGCCGCCAGCTGCCCTCAGCCAGCCAGCCGCCGCCGTCGAACGTCTCAACGAACGGCAACACTACCGGCACAGGCGTGGCAGTCGGCGTCGCTGTTAGAGTCGGCGTCGCCGTCACAACAGGGGCCGCAGTCTCCGTTGGCAGGGATGTCGCTGTCGACGCATCAGCAGGCGCTTTGACCGTGGCTACCGGTGGCTCCAGCGTCAGGGTAGCCGTGGCTGTCTCCAGGGGTGTCTCCGTTGGCGCAGGGGTAACTGCGGCGAGCGATGTCGCGGTCGGTGGTTCGGCCAGTAGCGCATCGGTTGGCGCGGCAGTGGCCGGTTCGGTTGGAAACGGCGATTCAGTTGGAACCGGCGTCATGGTGATGAAAGGGGGCACGGTCGGCGAAGCTGTCGGCTGCGGCAGGGCCGCCACTGCAACCTCACCCTCCACCTGAAAGGCGTCGATGGCGAACATGCCTGTCACGGCATGGACGCGCAGCGTATGCCAGCCTGCCGACAGGTTGCGGATCGCTGCCTGCGCTCCGTATACGTAATCCGGGCCTGTGCTGTTGATTGTCCCCAGCAACGCACCATCCACCTCGATCGCCCATGTGCCAAAAGCTGGATGCAGCACATAGACGATCACCACGCTTGTGCCGTAGAACGCCAGGGTCAAGGCGTCAGCGGCCTGCCCGCTGGTGTAGAGAAAGCTCCCGCCGCTGGCCTGCCCGGCCGTGTAGGTCGCCCACTCGCCGGTACGCGTCACCTGCGCATCGTCCGACTCGATCACCTGCCCGGCGGAGAAGTCGGCGCCAACCGGCTGATCAGTCGCCGTTGGTGCTGCTGTTGGCACTTCAGTCGGGGTAGACGTCGGCGGGACAATCGTGGAAGTTGCCGCTGGCTGGAGCGATTCCTCCAGCGCGATGCGCTGACCCTGGGCGGCAGCCATACCGCCTCCGTCAGTGGAAGCCCCCGCGCCGCCCGTCCCGGCCTGATAATGCACCAGGACACGCTCCGGTGAGAGGGCGTAGTTGTAGAAAGCCACCTCGTCAATCCCCCCGATGAAGGGATCGCCGTTGTAGGAAGCGGTACGGCCAATGGCAAAGTAGCCGTTGCTGGTATTCTGCGGACCGCTGGCCGTCCCGGTAGCGACTGCCACGCCGTTGACATACAGCGTCAGGGTATCGCCCTGGCGGGTGAAGACCAGGTGATCCCAGCCGCCAAGGGTGGGCGTCCCGGAGTCGGTCACGGTGAAAGCATTGCCACCCACGTAGACCGTCCCGCGCCACTGATCGTTACTGGTCACGCTCAGGCGATACTGCCAGCCCTTGTAGCCGGACGTATTGCCCTTGTGCACCACCACCCGGCTAGAGCCATCCAGCACGGTCAACATGGCCCAGGCTTCGACGGTGAAGTCGCCAGTGACGTTGAGGTTGGCGTTATCAGATACCCGGATGTAGCCGTTCGAGGCGTTGAACTGCATAGCGGTGTCGCCATCGCCGGTCAGCGCGCCTGGCACACCCAGTGTCACCTTGCCCATGATCGAGCCAGTATTGCCATCGGCGCTATCAGCGGCGGTGGTTCCAGCAGCCTCATTGAGCCGCCAGTAGCTCACCGGGCCATCGCTCAGCACTGCGAGGTTATACGCGGCCAAGAGCGGTGTAGCGGTTGCCGTCGGCGTCGCCGTGGGTGTGAGGGTGTTCGTTGGCGTGTCGGTCGGCGTATTGGACGGCGTCAGCGTCGGTGTGTTCGTTGGCGTGTTGCTCGGCGTCAACGTCGGCGTATTTGTCGGTGTCGCCGTGGGTGTATTCGTCGGGGTGTCGGTCGGCGTTGCCGTGTTGGTTGGTGTGTTCGTTGGCGTGTTGCTCGGCGTCAACGTCGGCGTATTTGTCGGTGTCGCCGTGGGTGTATTCGTCGGGGTGTCGGTCGGCGTTGCCGTGTTGGTTGGTGTGTTCGTTG
>JABLXG010000042.1 GCA_013178165.1 Anaerolineae bacterium | reverse complement strand
TTGCTTGACGGCCGCCCCGTAGGTCGCCCCGCGCTCGCGCCGCCGCGGTTGCCGCTTCAAGTCGCTCCCCATCAGCCGGATCAGCGCCTTGCGGTGCAGCCCCGTGACCGCTTCCATCTCATCCAATAACCGGCCCTTGGTACCCCGGTCTGCCTGCCGGTAGCGTTTCTGCATCGTTCGCAGGTACTTGCGTCGTTCATCAATGGTCATCTGTTCGTCGCTGGACATGGTTCCCTCGGTAACATTATCTTTTGAGTGAACCATACCCCCTCGGTAACATTTTGCGTGAAAGAATACGGAGCATTGACGTTTTGTGGCGGTGTCCGCTATAATCATATGCGCCCCGGCAAAGCTGGGGCGCTTTCTCGTACCTCCCAATTTTCCCCGTGCGTGCGGCCCAGTGGCATCATTCACGGCGGTGAAGCGAAGATTGGAGATTTGGCTATGTACGCAGTCGTTCGGAGCGGCGGTCGCCAGTACCGTGTTGAAGAAGGCGCCGTCATCGATGTTGAGAAATTGCCCTACGAGGTTGGCCAGACGGTCGATCTGGATGAGGTGCTGCTGGTCGCCGACGGTGAAAACGCGACGATCGGGCATCCGCTCGTTGCCGGCGCCAGGGTTCAGGCCACGGTGGTGGACCAGCTTCGGGCACGCAAGATCCTGGTCTGGAAGTATCGCCCCAAGAAGCGTTATCGCCGGCTGAAGGGCCATCGTCAGCACTATACCCGCTTGCGGATTGAGAAGATTATCCCGGCCTAGGAGTCAAAGGAGACGGAGATGGCTCACAAGAAAGGTGGCGGTTCCACCCGCAACGGTCGCGACAGCGAATCCAAGCGCCTTGGCGTCAAGAAGTTTGGCGGCGAGTATGTGATTCCTGGCAACATCATCATCCGCCAGCGCGGCACCAAGTTCCATCCTGGCGTGAATGTGGATATGGGCAAGGATTACACCATTTTCGCTGTACAGCCCGGCTATGTGTACTTTGAGTATGCCCGAGGCGGTCGCCGGCGCATCAGCGTTTACCCTGAGGATCCCAAGGCCAAGGCGTAAGCCGGGTCATGGCCTCTGCTTCTGCCCGCAGACCAGCCGGGTGAGGGGCCTGAATGCCTCCCCTAGGTACATCGAGGGGTTTGCGGAATTCTCTTAGCAGCCAATCCCGTTTACATGCGCTACGCCAACCCTGCGCGGTCCGTGGCGCGGAAGGATATGCGGAAAGAATGAAAGCCAATATTCATCCCAAGTGGTATCCGGCAGCGGTCGTGACCTGCGCCTGTGGGAATACGTGGACGACTGGCGCTACCGTCCCGGAAATTCGCGTGGATATTTGCTCCAATTGCCACCCGTTCTTCACCGGTGAGCGGCGCATCGTCGACACCGAAGGGCAGGTCGATCGCTTCTACAAGCGCCTCCAGGTGCGTGACCAGATCCAGCAGGAAGTCAAGGATCGCGAAGAAGCCCGCACCTCGCCGGAAGTGCCGCTGGCCGAGATCGGCCTGGCCACGCGCTACATCAATGTGCTGGCTGAAAACGGCATCACGATCGTCGGTCAGGTGCTGGAGCGCCTGGCTGCGCGCGGCGATGACGGCTTGCTCGACATTTCCGGCTTCGGGCGTAAGGCGCTGATCGACCTGAAGAAGCGTCTCCGCGAGCGCGGTTACCAGCTGCCGGAAGCGGAAATCACGGAGTAATCCCTGCACAGCAGGACAGTTGACAGGGCAGCCAGAAAATGGGACTGCCCTGTTTTGCTTATATGGGGGTGGCCTGATGAAACATCACAGCGGTCGTGTCGAGGTGATCTGTGGCAGCATGTTCAGCGGCAAGACAGAGGAATTGATCCGCCGCCTGCGCCGCGCCCGTATCGCCAAGCAGAAGGTCCAGGTCTTTAAGCCGGTTCTGGATAACCGCTACGCTGAAGAAAAAGTGATGTCCCATGACGGGCAGGGGTTGGCCGCCGTCCCGGTGGAGACAGCGTCCGGGATTCTGCGGGCGGTTGAGCCAGATACGACAGTTGTGGGCATTGACGAAGCCCAGTTCTTTGATGCTGAGTTGCCCGCGATCGTCGACAGTCTGGCCAGCCGGGGGATCCGGGTGATCCTGGCCGGGCTGGACATGGATTTTCGGGGCGAGCCGTTCGGGGTGATGCCACTGCTCATGGCCCGTGCTGAGGAAGTGGTCAAGCTGCATGCCATTTGCGTGATCTGCGGCGAGGAAGCCAGCCGTACCCAGCGGCTGGTGAACGGCCAACCGGCGCGCTATGATGATCCGGTGATCCTGGTGGGTGCCGCAGAGGTCTACGAAGCGCGCTGCCGGGAGCATCACGTGGTCTTGCGCGGCTAGGGCAAGCCAGCAACAATCAGCGGGAGTGGTTTTCGGCAAGCCGCCATGATCGGCAGTGCGAGCCAGAGGCAAAAGTCTGATGCTTGAAGAGATGTCTCCCTATGAGGAGGTTGAGGCCAGGGAAGCCGGGCTGGCCGGGTGGTCGCCACAGGTGGCGCCTATCCGCGAGGCCGTGGCGACTGTCCTGGCAATCGAGACGGAGGAATACCCCCTCGACGCGCATCTAACGGCTATCTTCAGCGGCAGGCTGCGCTACAACTCTGAGGAAGCCTATGAGGAAGTTGATCGCCGGCTGGCTCCCCTGAACCAGTTGCCCCTGTTCCGTGAGAGCGGTGGGAGGCATGTGGTGCGGGTGGTTCCGGGGCGTTTCAACCCGCGCCCGCGCGCCTGGTGGCCCAACGCCATCCTGTTTGTCCTGACGGTGCTTAGCCTGCTCTATACAGGTACGGCCATTGCCCTGGGAGAGGCGTTGCTGGAAAACCCGGAGCGCCAGCTTGCCGAGCTGTGGCGTGGCTGGCCCTATGCGCTGGGGATGGTGCTCATCCTCGGGGCGCATGAACTGGGGCATTACTTTGCGGCGCGTCACCATGGCGTGCCGGTGACGTTGCCTTACTTCATCCCGCTACCGTTTGGTTTCTTTGGAACCCTGGGTGCCTTCATCCAGCTTCGCGCGCCGCTGCGCAACCGCAAGGTATTGCTGGATGTCGGCGCGGCTGGCCCGCTGGCGGGGATGCTTTTTGCCGTGCCGATCCTGTTGATCGGTCTGGCGGCAGCGGAGGTCCGGCCCTTGCCGACGGATATCCCGTTTGTGCTGGAAGGCAACTCGATCCTGTACGCGCTGGCCAAGCGACTGACTTTTGGTCGGTTCCTGCCGGATGGACACCTCGATGTGTTCATGAATCAACTGGCTCAGGCCGGCTGGACGGGGCTGTTCATCACCGGTCTGAACCTGATCCCGGTGGGGCAACTGGATGGCGGGCATGTGGTCTATACGCTGCTGGGGGAACGGGCGCGGCTGCTGTATTTCCCGGCGATTCTGATCATCGCCGGTCTGGCGCTGGCTGTTTCGGATGCGTGGTTTTTGTGGCTGCTGCTCCTGACGATCTTCGGGCGAACTTACGCCACAACGCTGGACACCATCACCCCGCTGGATAACCGCCGCAGATGGGTTGCCATCCTGGCGCTACTGGTGTTCCTGCTGGTGTTTGTCCCTGATCCGCTGCGCGTGGTTCAGCCGCTGAATGTGCCGGTGGAGATGTTCTGAAAGCGGGTGCGAGCGTTGATGGAAGCGAGCGAGGATAGAACACTGGCTTCGGCCATCGTGATCCCGGCGCCGCCGCCTGTCGCCGAATTCGTGGCCGCGTTCCGCAGGGAACACCCCGGCCAGGAGTCGTATGCCCTCCCGCCGCATATCACGGTGATGTGGCCGTTCATCTCGCCGGGGACGCTGGACGATGAGCCAGACGAAGCCTTGTTGCGCCAGACAGCTGACCGCCTGCGCCGGATTTGTCGCTTGATCGCGCCGTTTACGGTTACGCTCGATCGCTACGGGACATTCCCCGGCGGTGTGCTTTACCTGGCCCCCCGTGACCCGGCGCCGATCATCGCCCTGCATAGCCATATCCTGGCGCAATTTCCTGAGTATCCGCCGTATGGAGGCGAGTACGGGGAACTGGTGCCCCATATGACCCTGGGAATCTTCGCGCCGGAGGACGTATCGGCTATTGCCGGGCGTCTGACGCTGGAACCGCTGGCCTTTGTGGTGGACCGTCTGTGTTTCATGTATGGGGATCAGCGGTTCTCGCAGCCATGGAAGACCGCCGCTGTGATTCCGCTGGGAGTAGGGCGATGAACCAGAAACGGGGTGTCCTGCTGCTGGCGTTGCTCCTGCTACTGACTGCCTGCCGGGGATTGGGACAGACGCCGCCACCGCCGCCCTTCAGCCCGGAGTCGCTGGCGACAGCCCTCGCGCTCACGGAGAATGCGCCCCCGCCGGGTCTTGAGACCGCTTCCTTCCCGCAGGTTGACCTGGGGCTGAAGGACCTGCCCGGCTATCGGTACGTGCTGGAACTGCGCTTTGAGGGCACGTATGACCATAACCTGCAGCCGGTTGGCGGTACGATCCGGGCTGAAGTGTGGTGGGATGGCAATGCTCCAGCACGGCGGGTTGTACTGGCAGTCGAAGGGGAAGCTTTCGCTGCCGAAGCGAGTCGCGTCGAAGCGGTGCGCATTGTCGATGACTACTACGTGCTGGCCGGGGCAGGGCGATGCTTGGTAAACCCGGACGAAGCGTTGCGTGCGGTGGCCGACCTGGACGCCGGCGCGTTGATCGGCGGCGTTACGGCGGCGCCATATGGCGGGGTGAAGGCGATCCTGAACGGGGAGCAGGCTTACCGCTACGAGGTCAGCGCCACTATGGCCAACCTTCCGGCGATCCATCAGAGAGCAGGCAACCCGTTCGGGATGGTCGGGGAGCTGTGGGTTGCGCCCCAGGCAGGGGTTGTCGTGCGCTACTATGCTAACGCGGATGTGGCCGGGGTGCGCCTGCTGGATAGCACAGAGACCGTCAGCGGGCAACTGTACATCCGTTACGATGTCTTCGACCTGGGAGTTGTGCCCAATATCAGCATTCCTTATGGTTGCTGAGTCGCATTAGCGCCGCAGCAGCTTGCCCAGGATCGAGCGGTGCGGTTGCTTCCCTTGAGTCTTCGGCGGTTTGGCCCTGTCCTGCTGGTGGAGCCACTGCTCGGCTTCGTCGGCGGAGGCATTCGCGCGTGCTGCGCCGGTGATGTTCAGCATCAGCGCGTCAAGCCCCGCTTCATAGCTGGCCGTAAAATCGGCGACGGAAAGACCGGCCATCCAGTCGCGCCAGGGGATGCGGCGCGTCACCGCCAGATAAACCTGTTTGCCCGCTGTAAAAGCCTGCTGGACTTCGCGTCGCATATGGTCCCGGCGCAAGGCTTCCGGGGATAGCACGGCGATCAGCCCTTCACTAGCTTCAATGGCGGCCCGCTGGGCGGCTTCCCAATCGGCAGTGGCGCTGATCTCCTGCAGGTCCAGCCAGACCTCAACGCCGAGGTCATTCAAGTCTTCGGCAAGCTGGACGGCGAACAGCGCGTCTTCCCGTGTGTAAGCGATGTAAAGCACGATCCGGTTTCCTTTGCCCGACGATGTCTGGTAGCAGAGTCTAGCGTTTTTGTGCCGCTTTTGCCTCAAAACGAGTCTGGTCGACGATCACGCGCTCGTGGGTGGCGCGCCCGATCATCTCGTGGTCATCCCACGCTTCGATTGCAAAGAACAATCGGCGGCCGTCAATGTTAGTCAGCGTGGCGACGGCGCGGACGGTAGCGCCGACAGGGGTGGCCGCCAGATGCTGCACATCGATCCGCGTGCCAACTGACGTCATCCCGGTTGCCAGGCGCCCTTCAAGAGCATTCACAGCGGCGGTTTCCATCAGGCCGACCAGCATCGGGGTGGAGAAGACGGCCACCAGACCGCTGCCGATGCGCGCGGCGGTCATCGCTTCGGTGACCTGCCAGGAAGCCTGCCCGGTCAGACCAGGTTCCAGTACGCTCATGCTCAGTCTCCTTTGTGTCAGGGCTGTGTATTGGCCTGCCCGCCACGTAGCAGCAGAGCCGGGATCAGCGCTAGCAGGCACAGCAACGCCCCCAGCAGCGCCAGTTCGCGGATGACCTGAGCGGTCAGCATGACATAGATGTTGACAGCTTCCTGGGTCATGGCGATGGTCTCGCCGATAGCGGTAGCAGCAAGCGTGGAAATTCGCCGCAGGGCGATGGTTGTCAGAGCGGAGGCGGCCAGGGTCATCCCCAGCAGGCGCAGCATATCGTCGATGGCGGCAGCGATGCCACGCCGATCATCCGGGGCGGCGTTAAGCACGGCGGCGCTGGTGGGCGACATGGTCAGACCCAGGCCAATCCCGGCCAGGATCATGTGAGCGGCCATCTCCTCGTGGCTGACCGCCTCTGTCCAGCGTAGCCCGGCCAGCGTGAACCCCATGGCGGCCACGATCAAACCGGTGGCAGTAGGCAAACGATAGCCAAACCGGTCGCTGAGCCAGCCGCCGGGTATGGCGCTGAGGGCCATCGGGATGGTCAGGGCGCTCATCACGAGGCCGACGGACAGGGCGGTCTGTGTCAGGGTGTCCAGACTTTCCGCCCGGATGTTGATGAGAATCGGCACGATCACCAGGCCGATCATCAATGCAAAACCCACGATCAGGCTGGTGAGATTGCCGGCGGCGAAGTTGCCACGGCGGAAAAGGCCGAGGTCGATCAGCGGGTGAGGGTGGCGACGTTCGATCCAGAGGAAGCCCAGCAAGGCAGCCAGGCCTGCCATTAGCGCCGGTCCGGCGTAAGGCGGAAAGGCAGTCAGTTCGGCGAAGGTGGAGGAGCCGACTGTCACATCGGTATTGGCTCCTAGCCCGATGCTGAAGCACAGCAGAGCCAGGGCAAGCGAAAGCGCGCCGGGAAGGTCAAAGCCGCCACTGGCAAGCGGTTGCTCGACGCCGCGCAGCAGGCGGAGAATCAACGCGAAGATCAGCAGACTTATGGGGATATTGAGCCAGAACAACAGCCGCCAGTCGACAAACTGCACCATGATGCCACCGTACAGATGGCCGACCACCCAGCCAGCCATGTCGATCGCGCCAATCAGCCCCAGCGGCTGGGCACGGCGCTGCGGCGGGAAGAGATCGCCGACCAGTGCCATACTGATGGGCACCAGCGCTCCGCCGCCAAAAGCTTGAATCACCCGTCCGATCACCAGGGATAGCAGGGCAATGGCGGTTGGGTCGGGGCGCTGTCCTAGCCGGCGGGCCAGGTTGTACAGCCATCCGGCGGGCAGCCCATCCGCCACAGCAACCCAGATTGACCCGGCAGTGAAGATCGCCAGGCAGATCAGGTAAGCCCGGCGCCGCCCGATCAGGTCGGAGACGCGCCCCATGAACGTCATCGAGATCGTATAAGCCAGCAAATAACCACTGACCAGCCAAGCGGTGTCATCGAGGCCGCTTTCCAGCGGAATCTGAAATTCAACAATCACTTCTGGCAGGATAGCGGAGATGATCGTCAGATCGAGCGCACCGATAAAAACGGGCAGGCTCACCAGGGCCAGCACCAGCCAGGGTGAAGGCGGCCTGGCCAGGGATGGGGCAGGGTGGGCGAGCGAAGGCTGGGACAGACGCATAGACATGTCTACTCCGGACGCTCGATGCGGTGGCCGCCGTTGTAATCAAAGACTTCAATAGTCCAGGTGCTGGGTTCGGGCTGTGTCGCGTTGACGGTATCAGGCTGGACGATGACCATCCGTTCCGGGTGATGATCGGGGACGCGAATGTACAGATCAACCTGCACATCAGCCCGCGCCGGAATCAGGCCAATGGTCAGCGCGGCAACCTCGCTGCCCGCCGCTGTACCGGTCAGGTGCCAGACGTCGACGCCATCCAGGTTTTCCGCGCCCTGCAGGCGCAGGTCCTTGATCGCGGCCATGGCCCGGGCCAGACCGCTCTCCGACCGGACCAGCTGCTCAGCATTGAAGCCGGGCGAGAACTCCGCATTGATCCAGCGCCCGCCGGTCAGGACGGCATGGCGGTAGAACTGGTCGTCCCCGATGGCAATCACGTCGATATCCCCGGCGATGCCGCTGATGAGCACGCGCACACGCGCCTGAACACGGTCAGGGGCCACGTAGTGGCCGCTGGCGCGGACGAACTCAATCAGACCCGCGGCATCGATGAAGACCGGAGCGCCGCTGCGGACAATGGTGACCGCGAAGCTTTCCGCCTCCTGGATGTGTTGCCCGGCTTCGGTGACCAGTTCAAGCGGATCGGGTGGCTCACCTGCGGCAGGGGCGCAGGCAGCGCACAACAACGGGATGGCCAACAGCGCAAACCAGGTTCTCATCGCTTCAATCTTTCAGTCGGTCAGGCGCGGGCAAGCGGGCTTTCTGTCTCTCTGTACGCAGCCCGGTGAGCGCCGTTGTGTTTGCCTACAGAAAGAAGTCTTTCAGCGCAGCGTCGATCTGATCGATCAGGGCAAACAGCTCAATATCCGGGTGATGGGTGATGATCAGATCATTGCCCGTGATGGTCAGGGCAGCGATGCCGTTGACAGCGAACAGCGTCTGTGCCAGCGGTGAGCCGGTTTCGCCACTGGCAGGGTCCGGGTAGTGTTCTTCTCCTGCCGGGGCCAGGTTCTGGTTGGTGTGAATGATGACTACCTGTGGGTCTTCGGTTGGCTCAACGTCAATAGTGATATATTCCGACATGGTGCTTTCTATCCGATCAGCGTCGCAGGGCAGCAGCGATAATGGCTGGCAACTCTTCCGGCGCGTCCAGCAGGGTGCCGGTGTAGTAAGCGGCACAGTTGAGGTCGTCAAGACACGTTTTGCGCAGGCTCTCCTCGCGGCGGGTGCTCCAGACAATCACTGGCGTGGTCGGGAAGGCCGCCTGTAGCTCCTGGATGACCGTCAATCCGGGGGCGGGGTTGCCCTCCTCCGGAAACGGGGCGCACAGGATCACCTCCGGTGCGGGGTAGCCGCGAGCGCGATATTCCTCAAGGTTGCGAGCAACGTAAAGCCGATGGTTGTACGCCTCTTCCAGCGCCTCATAGAAATTGTCGTAAATCTGCGCCTGCAGCCCGTGTAGTCCATCGCGGGAAGGGGCATTCAGTACCCGGAAGAGACTCTGAATCAGCGCGACGGTCGCCATGGTTACCTCATCAGGTTGTGGGTTTGCCAGGCAGTAAATTATACAGCGGGTACGGGCTAACGGTCACAGGATTTGTCGCGCTTGCGATGCCGCCGTCTCCGGCGCATAATGGAACACGTAGCGGGTTGATAAGGGATGGGTTTGGAGTGAGCAATGGTCAAAGCGACGTTTAGTCGTAGCATTCGCTGGTTGCTGTTGGCGCTGGTGCTGACAGGCTGCTTCCGGCAGGCCGGGCCGAATCTGGATACCCCGATCAGTACGGTGTCGCCGACACCCCTGCCGACCAGCCCGGTCGAGATCACGCCATTTGTCACGCCGTTCGTGCCTGGCGCAGGGCCGGAACTGACGGCGATGCCTACGCTGGCCGGGCCGGAGCCAACCCTGGCACTGATCCAGCCCGGTGCTATTGAACCGACTTTGACTCCCGGCAGTGAGGCGGCAGTGGGTCCTGCACCTTCCGCCACGATCCCGTTTGCTGCCGGGCCGACTTACACGCCGGTGCCCGGTGCGCCGCCAGTGAATCTGAATCCCAACCTGCCTGCCGGTAACCAGACCACTTCGTCGACCTCGACCCAGCCTGTGGCTGACTGCATCTACGCGGTAGAGGCAGGCGACACAGCGTTTTACATTGCCTCAAAGTACAATATTACCCTGGCCGAACTGATCGAATACAACAAGCTGGAGAACGCCAACTACCTGTATGAGGGCCAGGAGCTGAAGATCCCGAATTGCGGTGTGCGTGTGGAGCCGACGGAATCCGGCCTGCCCACGCCCAATATCCCTCCACCTGGTCCGACCCCGACAAGCCCGATCCCACAGACCACTGCTGACGGCCAGATCATTCACGTGGTTGAGCCGGGCCAGAACCTGTTCCGGATTTCCCTGCGTTATGGCGTTACCGTCCAGGAGATTGTGGACGCCAACAACCTGGGTAGCGCCAATGCGATTCTGTCGATTGGCCAGCAGTTGATCATCCCCCGGAAGGCCGATTAGCCGGCGCTGAAGACAACCCTGGGTCAGTTGTGCCGGGGCGATCTGTGATGATCGTCCCGGTGTTTTTTGTCCGGTGGTCGCTGGCGCAGTAAGCCGGTTGGGCTGTACCGCTTCGGTGTTCTATACTAGGGCAAAGAGACCCTGAACCGGTGTCTGCAGTGCGGATAGACGCCGGGCCTACCAGAAACGAGGCGGGCCGTGAGGTGGCGGCTTCATCTTTCAACCCAGCCGGTAGCGGCAGTGCAGTTGATTCCTTCTGATAAACCTCTGGTGGCGGTCTGGGATAGCCGGCATACCGTTCATTACTATACCCAAGCGGATGCGACCCCATCCGGTGAACAGCCTTTTGATCAGGCGCCTCTGCCAGACGATCTGGCAGCTGACTTCTGGCAGGAATTTGCAGCCAGCCTGCAGGCGCCCAACGGGCAGTACCTGCCAACGGTTTTCATGAGCGGGTTGAGTATCTACCAGAGCCGGGATGGCCGGCTGCGACTTTACCATTTTCATGATGGTGATCTTGTCCTGGAGGTGGAAGGCCGCCATATTACCCTGGATCGGGATGGGGATGGCCGCTTCCTGGCTGTGGGGCTGGATCGTTCGCTGGGGCTGTGTGCGGCGATCAGCGAGCGGGGCGGGCTGCATATCTTCCAGCAGCACATCCGGATCACCAGGGTGGCGCTCGATCTGACGCTGGGGATGGAGGCACGTCTGAGCCTGGCGATGCCTGATGGACTTGGCTGGCTGCTGATCAGCGATGGCCGGCGGGTCATGATCGTGGACTCTGCCGGGCGCATCCTGCATCAGTTTGAAGCACATTTCGCCGTAGGGACGCTGGCCGTCTCGCCTAACGGCCAGTATATCGCCCTGGGGGATGTTGACGATAACCTGGTCCGGGTCTACGACAACACCCTGCGACCTACTCACCAGAAGCATGCTATCGATCTGATCGCCAGCGCCAGGCAGGTGCAACTCATTGCCTCTCTGCCGGGGCGCAAGATAGGGATATCGGCGGTAGATATCTCAGATAAAGGGGTGATCGGCTTTGCACTGGGGGGCGTGGTCTGTGTGGTTGACCTGAAGGCGCTGGATGTTCTGCCGCAACCGCGCCCGCTCCTGTGAAGGAAAACGCAACGGGCCTTGCGCGGAGAAGGCCCGTGCACCGGCATGGTTGCACCGCCTGCTAACAGTTAATCTTATAGTCAGCCCAACGTCAATTTTGTCGATGTCCGGTTCAGGGGCGCAACCATGCGATATTATCAGGTTGCCGTGGCGGGACACCTATAGGATAAAAGTCATATTTTGAATGTAAATTATCGGATATTACCCGATGTGATCGGGCGGGTATCTGGAGCTATGCTGTGGATGTTGCTGTTGATGCCAGCCGGGTGACCGTAGCTCGGCGCACCGGCACAGAGCGTTACGCGCTGGAACTGCTACGGGCGCTGCTGGCGCGGGATACGGTCAACCGCTACCGCCTGTATTTCCGCGACACGCTGCCAGCAGAGTTACTGCCTGCCGGGCCGCAGATCACGACCTGCGTAATCCCGTGGCCGCGTCTGTGGACACACACGCGCTTTGCGGCGGCACTCTGGGCCAGCCGCCCGGATGTCACGTTTGTGCCGGCGCATACGTTGCCGTTCGCCTTTCCGGGGCCTGCCATCGTGACGATTCACGATCTGGGCTACCGGTTCTTTCCGGAAGCACATACGGGCTGGTCGCGACGCTACCTGGAGTGGTCGACGCGTCACAGCGCGCGCCGGGCGACCATCGTCTTGGCCGATTCAGAGGCCACCCGCCGCGACCTGACCGTGCTGTATGGGATTCCGGCGGAAAAGGTGCGGGTGGTCTACCCCGGTGTGGATGAGCGCCTGGCTCCGGTGACGGATGGGGCGACGCTGGCGGCAGTGCGGACGCGCTACGGGCTGCCCGACCGCTACCTGCTCTTCGTGGGGACCCTCCAGCCGCGCAAAAACATTCAGCGGCTGGTGCAGGCTTACGCCGTTGCTGAGTTGCACCAGCGCGGGATCGGGCTGGTGCTGGCCGGAGGCCGGGGCTGGCTGTACAATCCGGCCTGGACAGCCGGGGTGCCTGGTGTAGTGGAAACCGGTTACGTAGCGGACGATGACCTGGCGGCGCTGTACAGCGGCGCAGAGGCGCTGGTATTCCCCTCGTTATATGAAGGCTTTGGTTTCCCGGTGCTGGAGGCAATGCACTGCGGGACGCCAGTGATGGCCAGCTGTACGTCCAGCCTGCCAGAACTGGCCGGTGAAGCAGCTCTGCTGGTTGATCCGCTCGACGTAACAGCGATGGCGGCGACGATGCTCCGTCTAACGTCGGATCGGGCGCTGCGTGTCCGGTTGATCGCTGCAGGGAGGGCACAGGCGGCGCGTTTCACCTGGGATCGCGCTGCTGACGCCGTCCTGGCGGTGCTGGTGGAGGCAGCAGAAGCCGGGCGGCGGGGCAGGTAGGTCACGATATTCTCCTGCGCTTGTGGTAACGTTGGTTTCTCGGTGTCTGGCTGACAGTCATGGTGGTTGCCTATGTATCAGCAAGCTGCTGAATCATCGCTGGTTCGCAATGCGCTACGCAAACTCACATTTGCTGTGCTGGTACCGGTCTGGCGTGTTGCCCGGCAAGGGCCGCGCAACACGCTGATCTGGGCATTTGTGCGCCTGCGGCTGGCCCTGACCGGCGTTTCCACCGAACGCTATGCCCGGATCACTCCCACCCTGTATGTCGATGGGCAAATTGGCCGCGAGGGCTGGCGGCGGTTGCAGGCCGCCGGAGTGACGGCGATTGTTAACATGCGCCGCGAACACGACGACCGGGCGGCGGGCATCCCTGTGCCGCCGGAGAACTACCTGCATCTGCCGACCGAGGACGATACCCCCGTTTCCCTGGAAGACCTGCGGCGCGGGGCGGACTGGATCGCCGATCAGATTGCACAGGGTGGGGCGGTGTACGTCCACTGCGCAGCTGGTTCGGGGCGCGCGCCCAGCATGGGCGCGGCCTATCTGATTGCACACATGGGCATGACCACCGATCAGGCCCTGGCAACGATCAAAGCCCGGCGTCCGTTTATCATGCCCAAACCGGCGCAGGTTGAGCGCCTGCGCGAATTCGAGGCGTGGGTGCGTCCGGCTGACCGCGCCCGGGAGAACCCTGCCGAGTAGCGCCGGAATCGAAGGCTAGCCCGGCTAGTCCCTGGTGTTGTGCCAGATCAGCGGCGGGTAGGCGCGGCGCACGGCGTAGTAGAGCGGCACGCTGACAATCGAACCGGCGACGATCTGGGCAAGGTTAGGGGCGATTTCCAGGGCAGCCTGCATCCCTGCCAGGATCAGCCCGGCGACAAAGTAGCCCACAATCAGGATTATCCCGGCAACCACGCAACCCAGAATCAGCCGCCAGAAATTTCCTTCGCCGCGCACGATCATGCCGGCGGCCAGGCCCATCAGCCCATGGATGAGCAGGGTGAAAGGCGCCCACTGGGCATACGGTGAAGTCAAATCGGCCAGGGCAGTGCCCAGCGCCCCGGCGATCGCGCCAACGACCGGACCGAAGGCGAAACCGGTGAACAACACGCCAGCGTCGCCAAGATGGACGTAGCCGCTGATGGGCGTCGGAATCTGTACCGCGCGGGTCAGGATGAAGATGATCGCGGTCATCACACCGGTCAGGGCCAGCGTACGGGGATCGCTGAAAGTCTCACGTTTAAACATCATTCCCTCCAGAAGCGTATGCTGTGATGCGTTGGACAGTCTGCTGAAAGCCTGGCGGCAGCATATCATCGCCGGGTAAGACTGTGCAGGCAAGCAGAATAAGTCACCAGTGCACCCTCAAATCGGCTCGATGTGTTTCTCCGCCCAGGCGTCATAGGCGGCGCTGATCCGCCGGGTTAGCGGGCCGGGCGTGCCGGTTCCGATCGGGATGTCGTCGATGGCGACGATGGGAATCACGCCCCGGCTGCTACTGGTCAGGAAAGCTTCGCTCAGCGCCGGGATATCCGCCAGCGTGACGGCCTGCTCCTCTACTGGCACGATTTCTGGCGCGACCTCCAGCACGATCCGGCGGCTGATGCCGTTGAGGATGCCCGCACCCGCCGTGCGCAGGCGGCCCCCCAGAATGGCGTAGAAATTGCTGCTGAAGCCTTCCAGTATGGTGCCATCGGAGTCGACCAACAGCCCTTCATACATGCCGGGGCGCATCTGCACCTGCAGGGCAGCGCGGCTGGCCATCCAGCTGGTTGACTTGGCGGCGGGATTGGCGCGCCGGGCAGCGAAGGTCTGGACGGCGACGCCGTCGCGCTTGACCGATTCCGGGACAGGCGTCAGTGGTTCGAGCGCGAAGTAGACCTGCTCCGGCGTCTCGGCAGCGATAGTGATGCGGAAGCGCGTCTCAGGATATCCGGCGCGTTCGATCAACGTGCGCAGCGCCGTGCGAATCGCGGCCCGGCTGTGCTGTACGGGGATGCCAGTCAGGCGGGCCGATTCCTCCAGGCGGGCGAGGTGCGCGTCAAGCTCCAGAGCGCCGGTGCGGTGAAAAGTCCGCGTCACGGTATATACGCCGGCCGGCTCATAGCGGATGGCATCATGCAGTGATGCCGCCGTGTAAGGCGTTGGCTTAAGCCCGTCCGGGGTCAGGATGGCGGTCAGGATATGCGCTTGCTCGTTCATGGCGGGCGGATTCTAACGTCAGGTCAGCGGAATAGCAACGCGACCGGCTTGTGTCCGATCGCGTATACAGCGGAATCATAGAATGTCGTGTGCGGCCAGGGCGTTCCTGGAACCTCCTCAGGAACGGAAGAAGTTGCTGATGAAGAACCACAGGTTAGCGGGCCGTTCCGCCAGCCGGCGCATGAAGTAGGGATACCACTGGGTGCCAAAGGGCACATAGACACGCATGGTATACCCTTCCTGGGCCAGCTTGCGCTGCAGGTCGGAGCGGATGCCATAAAGCATCTGGAACTCGAAGCGGTCGCGCGGGATGTTGTTACTGGCGGCATAGGCACGCATCGCGTCGATGATCCGCTGGTCATGAGATGCAACACCCAGGTAAGCGCCGGTGGTGCCGTCAGCGTCGATGAAAGCATGCATGAGCTTGAGGAAGTTGGCGTCAACATCGGCCTTGCGGGGGAAGGCCACATCGGGCGGTTCCTTATAGGCGCCCTTGCATAGCCGCACAAATGCACCCTCCGCCTTGAGGGCGGCCATATCCTGTTCGCTGCGGTAGAGGTAAGCCTGGATCACGGTGCCGACGTGCGCCCTGCCGAAAGCACGATGCATCTCGTAGAAGATACGCAGGGTAGCGTCGGTGTAATGATGGCTTTCCATGTCGATCGTGACATGGTTGTCGAGTTCTCTGGCATGTTCGACGATGCGCCGGAGGTTACCCAGGCAAAGTTCCTCCGAGATGTTCAGACCCAGCTGGGTGAGCTTGAGGGAGACTGTCGCCTGGAGGTTGTTGGAGGCGATCGTATCCAGGATGTGAATGTACTGGTCAGCGGCCTCGCTGGCATCCTGGGCGGACTGCACGGATTCGCCCAGGTAGTCCAGGGTGACTACCAACCCGTCAGCGTTAAGTTTCCTGACCGCCTGTATAGCTTCAGCCAGGGTTTCCCCGGCGACAAAACGCCGAGCGACCCGCCGTGCGACAAAGAAGCGGGTGATCAACGCCTTCGCCCAGGCGGCCTCAGAGAGGTACAGCAAGACGGAACGTAGCATACAGCAGCCCTCCATGCCGCTGATTCCTGCCCGCACAAATAACCTGAACTCATTGTACATCTCGCCCCGGGTCGTATACGCTGATGTTTGACGGCAATAGTCATTGACGATTGGCCGTATCCAGCCGCCGAAACGACTACCCCCGACTGGACAGGCGGTCGGGGGTAGTTGTGGGGCTAAACGTTATGTGGCTTGCCCAGCCTGGCCCGTTCTTCGTCAATCAGGGATTCATCCAGCTTGACGAAGAGCGGTGTGATCGCGCCCAGGCGCTGGCCGGGCGGCAACTCGCTTGGTTCCCACCTGCCGGTTGCGCCTGCCGCATCATAGATCAGGGCTTCGTGACTGCGGCCATCTTCATCATAGGTGACGATCCGTTGCTCGCCAAAGAGCCGACCGGAGTAGCCGAGCATTTCGTGCAACTGCTGCGCACTGAACGGCAAGAAAGGCGCAAGGACGATCTTGAGATTGTCGATCACGCGCAGGATGGTGTAGACAACGGTGGCGGTATCCTGGGGATCTTCCTTGATCAGCTTCCAGGGCTGGCGGCGATCGAGGTAGACATTGGCTTCCTGCACGACGCGCAGCGCTTCCTGCAGGGCGGCGCGCAGCTTGACCGCGCCGAGCAGGTCGCCGACCGAGGTTAGCGCGGCCACGCTCTGGGCCAGGATAGTCTGATCATCTTCGGTCAGGGTCCCCGGCGCAGGCACTGCGCCGTCGAAACGCTTGCTGGCAAAGCCGAGCATCCGGTTAACCAGGTTGCCCCAGGCGGCGACCAGTTCGTTGTTCACGCGGCTGACAAATCCATCCCAGGAAAAGTCGGCGTCGCGGCTTTCGGGGAAGGTCATGGCGACGTAATAGCGGATAGCGTCGGCCTGGTAGCGTTCCAGGATGTCCGGCAACCAGATTGCCCAGTTGCGGCTCTTGGAGAACTGGCGACCTTCGATGTTCATGAATTCATTGGCGGGGACATCATAGGGCAGGTTGATCGATGCGCTGCCGTCGTGGTAAATCCCATCGATGCCCAGCAATTCCGCTGGCCAGATCACGGTGTGGAACGGGATGTTGTCCTTGCCGATGAAGTAGAACATCCGGGCCTTGGGGTTGTACCACCAATCCTTCCAGGCGTCGGGTGTGCCCCGGTTGGTCGCCCACTCGATGCTGGCTGAGAGGTAGCCCATCACAGCTTCGAACCACACATACAGCCGCTTGCTCTCCCAGCCCGGCAGGGGAACATGAATGCCCCAGTCCAGGTCACGAGTGATGGCCCGCGGCTGCAGGTTGGCGACATAGTTGCGGCTGAAATTGAGGACGTTGTCGCGCCAGTGACCGGCTTTTTCTGCCCGGTTCAGGTAATCCTGCAGCGCTTCAGCAAAGCGCGGTAGGTCCAGAAAGTAATGCTCAGTCTCGCGCACGACCGGCGTAGAGCCGTCGATCTTGCTGCGCGGGTTGATCAGGCGCGTGGCATCAAGCAGGGTGCCGCAATTGTCACACTGGTCGCCGCGGGCGTCGGTAAAGCCACAGACGTAACAGGTGCCTTCCACCAGGCGATCGGGTAGGAAGCGGTTCTGGGTTTCACTGTAGAGTTGCTGCTGGATCTGCTTAAAGAGATACCCGCGTTCCAGCAGGATCGTAAAGACATCCTGCGCTACCCGGTGGTGGTTGGCCGTATCGGTGTGGGTGAAGAGATCATAGCTGATGCCGATGTCGCGCTGGGTGGTCAGGAAGCGTCGGTGATACTTCTCGAACAGCTCGCGCGGGCTGATGCCCACTTTGTCGGCCTCGACCGAGATCGGGGTCCCGTGGGAGTCTGAGCCGCTGACCATCAGCACGTGGTTGCCTTTGAGGCGGTGGTAACGGGCGAAGATATCAGCCGGGAGATAAGCGCCCGCCAGATGGCCGATGTGCATGTCGCCGTTGGCATAGGGCCAGGCGACTGATACGTGAATGTACTCAGGCATACTGTGAACTCCTTGCTTGCGTAGACCGCCGGGTATTATGCTGCAGCAGACCGGAATGGCAACAAAAAACCGCCTGCGAGACAGGCGGTTGGTTTACCGAGCCGCTGGGTCGTGTGGCTAGGCAGGCGCGCACGACCGCTGCCAGACGGGAGTCTCGCATCCTGTCCGGCACGGCTCGTTACACATCATGCCCATCACAGTATTCTGCCGTATCCACACGTTCATAATGCCCGTAGTGTACGGGGTTGGGGCATTGTTGTCAAGCAGACTCATTTCCGTTGTTTGCACGATCTAGCAGGGTCTGGGCCGCTTCCCAGACTCCCTGTGCACTGACGCCGTGCCTTTCCCATGACCAGTCTGTGGGCGGCCCGGCGGCAACCCCGCCTTCCGGCAGGGGATAGGGCTTCCAGGCAACGGCGGCGCGCCCCGGTGGCACGAATGGCCCGTAGCGACGAGGATCGGACGGCCCGAAGATCATCACCGTGGGCGCGCCAGCGGCAGCCATCAGATGCAGTACGCCGGTATCCGGGCCGATGGCCAGGGCAGTGACCCGGCTGAGCGCCGCAATTTCGGCGAAGCTGAGCACCCCGACCAGCGAGAGCAGGTTCATGCCGGGCAGGGCGGCGTGCAATTCATCGGCGCGGGGGCGGTCTTCGGGGCCACCAAGGATGGCGATACGGGTCTTCAGGTGGGCGGCGGCGCGGGCAGCGACGGTGGCCAGTAACGCTACTGGTGGGCGCTTCTCCGTCATGATCATGCCAGGATTCTTGCCGCCGCCGACATGGACTACCACCAGACCATTGGCAGTGCGGAGAGGATGGGGCAGGGCGGTTACCTGTTCCTCGCTGACCGGTAGATTAGCCCAGCAGTTGGCCGTATCGAGGTTAAGGGCACGGGCGATATCCAGATAGATCTCGGCTTCGTGACGGACCACGCGGGGATCGACCGGGACTTTGACACTGTAGAATCGCCCACGCCCGGCTGAGTCCAGCCCGGCGCGGGCACGGATGCCAGCCAGCCAGACGGCCAGTGCAAGAGCTGGAGAGCGGTCGGGCACCACGGCCAGGTCAAACCGCCCCTGGCGGAGCTGGAGCGCCAGGCGAAGGAGGCCGGCAGGCGAGCGGGCAGGATTGGCGGCTGGGCCGGTGGGCAGAACAGCATCCAGCAGCGGGTGATTCTCAATCACGGGTGCGCTATGGGTGCCTACCGCCCAGGTGATATGCGCAGCAGGAAAGGCGCGGCGCAGGGCAGCCAGTAGCGGCGTGGTGAACACCACGTCGCCGATGCAGCATGGTTTGAGCAGCAACAAGCGGGAAGGTTGGGGAGAGGGCATCTTTACACGGAGGCTTTCTATGACATAATAGGGATGTACTCTACCATAAACCGAGCGTTGTACCGGGAGGGTATCGGCTGCCCGGCAGCAGATACACCTTGCCTGAGGATTATAGCAGGGGGCAAAGTCCCGCCGAAAAACGGGAAATTGCCTCTTGCGCCCAGACCAAAACACTGTATAATGCAAAGTACAGTATGGGCAGTGCGAATGTGGCGCTGCGCATCGCTAAAAACTGAACAAGGGGGAGGTGGCAAACACAACGACACACCGAAGTTACAGGCTGTTGTTCTCGTGTGTTTGCGACCGACAGAAGTGTCGGTTTTTGTTTCCCCCGTTGCCGGTGGAACTGGCCCTGCACCTTAACAAGAGAATAGTGGGAAGGAAGGACGCCAGACGAGGCTCAAGTCCACCTGAAGGGTGGATGAGGTCGAATACGGAGAGTTTGATCCTGGCTCAGGATGAACGCTGGCGGCGTGCCTAACACATGCAAGTCGAACGGCAGCCTTGACTCAGGTTGAGGCGAGAGTGGCGGACGGGTGAGTAACACGTAGCTGACCTGCCCTGGAGAGGGGGATAACTGCTGGAAACGGCGGCTAATACCCCATATACTCGTGGAGGTTAGAGGGCCACGAGGAAAGCGGTAGTGCTCCAGGATGGGGCTGCGGTCCATCAGCTAGTTGGTAGGGTAAAGGCCTACCAAGGCGAAGACGGATAGGGGGCCTGAGAGGGTGACCCCCCACACTGGGACTGAGACACGGCCCAGACTCCTACGGGAGGCAGCAGTGAGGAATATTGCACAATAGGCGGAAGCCTGATGCAGCAACGCCGCGTGGACGATGAAGGCCTTCGGGTTGTAAAGTCCTTTTCTGTGGGAAGAGGCGGACGGTACCACAGGAAGAAGTGTCGGCTAACTACGTGCCAGCAGCCGCGGTAAAACGTAGGACGCGAGCGTTATCCGGATTTACTGGGCGTAAAGCGCGTGCAGGCGGTACCCAAAGTCGTGCGTGAAAGCTCCCTGGCTCAACCGGGAGAGGTCGTACGAAACTAGGGGACTAGAGGGCAGCAGAGGCGTGTGGAATTCCGGGTGTAGTGGTGAAATGCGTAGATATCCGGAGGAACACCAGAGGCGAAGGCGGCACGCTGGGCTGTACCTGACGCTCAGACGCGAAAGCGTGGGGAGCGAACGGGATTAGAAACCCCGGTAGTCCACGCTGTAAACGATGTGCACTAGGCGTATGGTCGGAAAGGGCTGTGTGCCGAAGCAAACGCGATAAGTGCACCGCCTGGGGACTACGGCCGCAAGGCTAAAACTCAAAGGAATTGACGGGGGCCCGCACAAGCAGCGGAGCGTGTGGTTTAATTCGAGGCTACACGAAGAACCTTACCTGGGTTTGACATAACGGTGGTAGGGAACCGAAAGGGGACCGACCTTCGGGAGCCGTTACAGGTGCTGCATGGCTGTCGTCAGCTCGTGCCGTGAGGTGTTCGGTTAAGTCCGGTAACGAGCGCAACCCTCGTCGCTAGTTACACGATGTCTAGCGAGACTGCCCGTGATAAGCGGGAGGAAGGTGGGGATGACGTCAAGTCAGCATGGCCTTTATGCCCAGGGCTACACACACGCTACAATGGCCGGTACAATGGGTCGCCAACCCGTGAGGGGGAGCCAATCCAGGAAAGCCGGTCACAGTTCGGATTGCAGGCTGCAACCCGCCTGCATGAAGTCGGAGTTGCTAGTAACCGCGCGTCAGCCATAGTGCGGTGAATACGTTCCCGGGCCTTGTACACACCGCCCGTCACGTCATGGAAGCTGGTCATGCCCGAAGCCGGTGTGCTAACCGCAAGGGGGCAGCCGTCCAAGGCAGGGCTGGTAACTGGGACGAAGTCGTAACAAGGTAGCTGTAGCCGGAAGCTGCGGCTGGATCACCTCCTTTCTAGAGTTGTTGTCATGGCTTCACTTGCTGAAGGCCATGACTACCCATCACCAGTTTCTCTCTCCCGCGCCCTTCCTCCCACTACTCTCTCGTTAAGGTCAAATCGCTTCTCAAAACGCCGCCTGATGTGTTCAGGTGGCGTTTCTTTTTGCCTGAGTGGCCTCCCCCCTTTTAAGGCTGCTGGTTTGACGCCGGGTGTCCCCCGCGTACAATAGAAGGCGGCTCAGGAGGGGGTGTGTGCATGACCCGTGAAAACCTGTTTGATGGTCGCTATCGCTACGATCATATTTACCCCCGTGGTCGCAGCGGCGAGGTCTTGCGCGCGGTTGACACCCATCAGAATGACCGGCCGGTGGTGATCAAGCGTCCGGCGCCGCATGACGCGCCGCCAATTCGGGCCGGTCAGGAGGTCAACATCCGTACGGAGCGGCGCGCCCTGCTGCAGCTTAAGGGCCATCCTGTGCTCACCGACCTGCTGGCCGAGGGGACTTTTCACGTTGGCGGGCAGGCGCACCTTTACATTGTCCTTGAGCGCGCTGAAGGCGTGATGCTGGAACAAGAGGTTCTGGAACTGGCCAAGGCTAACGAACGATTGCCAGAACTGGAGATGCTGGTCATCGTTGACCGGTTGCTTGATCTGCTCACCATTGCCCATGAGCATGAGATTGTTTACAACGATGTTGACGCCAAGCATCTGTTCTGGGACCGCGCCAGCTACCAGCTGAAGGTGATTGACTGGGGCAATGCCGTCTTTCTGGAAGGGGATGATATCACCCCGCAGGGCATCAGCCGCCAGAGCGACATTTACCAAACCGGGGAATTGCTGTACTTCATCCTGACCGGCGGGCAGCGCCTGATACTGAATGGCGAGACGGTGGATTTTGGCCCGGATGCCTCACGCATCCCAACCCGCCTGCAACAGATCATCCAGCGTGCTGTCCATCCTGCGCTGGATCATCGCTATCCGGGTGTTCACGCCCTGCGCGAAGACCTCGCCCAGTATCGCCGACCGCTGGAGCGTGACCGCGAGGCCAAGCTGGAGCGCATTGAGACCCGGTTGCAGAGGCAAAACAACCAGCGAGACCTGGAGCGTCTGCTGCAAGAAGTTGAGGCAGTTCAGGCCCGCGACCCTGGCTATCCACGTGCACGGGCGTTGCACGAACAGATCGCGGAAGAACTGCACCGCCTGGCCATCCTCGCCGATCTTGACGCGGTGCGCATTTACATGGAAAGTGCCAACTGGGCGCGCTCAGAGGCACTGCTGGCCGAGATCGTGGAGCGGGCCAGGGGGCCGCAACGCGATCGGGCGCGGCTGCTCAGGGAAATCGCGGCGATGTTGCAGGCCAGCAACACGCGTCCGCCGGCAGGCCTCATGCCCGCCCTGGAAGCGATCTTCCGGGATGATCTGGCGGAGGCGGCGCGGCGTTTGCTGGTGACACCCGAAACTCATCCAGAGGCGCGCAACCTGCAGTGGTTGCTAGCCGAGCGCCTCCAGGCTTATGCGCCGGATGTCCTGGTTTTGCGGCCTCATCTCCTTCGCCTGCAGATGAGTCTGAGCGCCCTGCAGCGGCCCTACGCACCGCCGAACGCCGCGGATACCGTTATTGATGCGGTAGCCGCGCTGGAAGAGCCTTCGTCCGGGCGGCTGGAACACCTGACTGTGGTTTACCAGCAGCTATCTGATACGTTGCTGGCGCTGGTCGACTCGCTGGAGGAGCGCGCCGGCGCTGTTCTGCAGGAGCCACAACAACAGGCTATCGCTTCGGCACGTCTGGCCGCGGGGACGGCGCAGGCGATTGTGACGCAGCTCAAGGTGGTGGCCGCCCAGGCGACTGCCAACCCTGCAGCGGCCAGCGCCGCTCTGGAGGCGGCGTGTGCGCTCGATCCTGTCAATCCTGCGTTCGACAGCATCCGCGAAACGCTGCACAGTCTGCGGCGCACCTTTGACGAGATCGCCCGTTACCGCCCCCAGGCCGACGGCGGAGACCTGCATGGCTGGCTTGAAGGAGTGCTGGGGAAGCTCCAGCCGTTCGCCGACGCTCTGCCTGACCCACGGCTGGACATCCTGATTGCCAGCGTTCAGGATGCCCGGGCGTACTGGATCGCTTTTCAGGATGCTGTGGTGGTCGGGAACCGGCTGGAGGCGCTGGAGGCTCTGCGACGAGCTGCTGATGGCATCCGCCGCCTGCACCCGGAACTGGCCGCCTGGTTGCTTAACGTTCGCGGGGCGATTGAAAAGGCGCGTTACGTGCAGCGTCACGCCCAGAATACGGCATTCGGGCGGGCCATGGCCGATGGCTGGGCGGCCTGGGACCGGGGTAGTGGGATCGAGGCGGAACGGCTGGCCCGGCAGGCGCTGGAAGAAGTGACCAACGACCGGGAGGCGGCAGCGGCAGATCGGCTGGTGCGGCTGGGTAACCTGTTGCGTAGCTGGAAAGAAGGCAATGGCGAGGGCGATCCTGATCTGACCGCTCATACCGATGCGGCGCTGCTAGCGCTGTTGACGCCGGAGGAAGAGCGTTACTGGCAGCATTTCACCCAGCAGATGCCTACCGCGCAGGCTTACCTGGAAGCGATGGGGCCTCGCCTGATCGACCATTTTGAGCAGACGAGCACAGCCGGCCAGCGCATCCTGTTCTTTCACTTTGTCCTGCGCGGCGTTCTGGACATGTATGAGGACACGCCAGAAGACGCTGAGTTCTGGCTGGAAGCAGCCAGACGTGCCCTGCCCAATGCAGAGCAGCACGTCGCCTGCATGGCCCTGGCTAACGTCATCCGCGATCGGCAATCCCTGCGCGATCTGGCCGGGCGTATTGACGCCATTCAGACGCCGGATGACGTGCTCAGTGTGCGAAAACAGGTTGAGCGGTCGGCACTGTATCTGTTGCTCAGCCCGCTGGTGGACGCGCTTCGCGCTGTGGAAAACGGCCTGGCTGCCTGGCAACAGGGGGACTTCCGCGCAGCCGGTGGGGCGCTGGAGGCCGCACTTCATCGCCTGGCTGATGGTGAGCGACTGGCTCATATCCGGCTGGAGCGATTCCGCGCCTGGTTGGAGCATCTCAGCCGTCTGGCGGCGGAACTGCATGTGGTGCGCGAGCACATCGCTGATGTGGCCGAGCAATGCCCGGAAGAGCCTGATCCACGCCTGGCCGAGTGGCATGACCGTCTGGTGCGCGAGACAGAGGCTGCGCTGGGCGCTGCCTACGCCAGACCGACCTTGGCGGTCTGGCAGAAGGTGTATGCTACCGTCACAGGCATCTACACTGACCCGGCCAGGCGGCGTACGCGCAAACTGCGCGACATGGATGAGCTATTCAACGCCACAGCGCATATTGACTTTCATCCCGCCTATCCTCTCTACCGGGGGTGGCGGCAGATCATCGATACGCGGCCAGAATTCCCGGCGCCACCGACTGACCAGCCGGTACCGCAGTATGAAGAGGGTGGCACACGCAGGCCGCGCTCACCGCTGTACACCCTGGATGACTTCTCCCCACGGGTTCCCCGGCGGCGAGTACAGCCGGTGACTGTTGTACTGGGGGCGTTGGCTGTGCTGGCGCTGGCGGCAGTGGGCGTGCTATTCGTATTGAGCGGCGGCACAGGAGGGACGCCGGCGATTGCGGTGACCTGGGAGACGTTGACCCCTACGCTGAGCGATACCCAGATTGTTGCCGCCACGGAGGCGGCCATCGAGACAGCTACCGCAGCTGTTGCGGCGCTCCTGCCTACGGCTACTGATACGCCGGTTCCCAGCCCTACGCCAACGTTCACAGCCACGCCGACCCAGACGGCGGTGCCAACCCTCGATCCGGGCATCAGTTTCCTGCCGACAACTGCACCGCCGCCCACGGCGACGCTGACAGTCCCCCCGGAGTTGCCTACCGCCACGCCACCGATAGCGCCCGTTGCGGCTGTGGAGCCGGTACGCGGGCAACAGAACGTGCTGCTGGCCCTGCAACAATCCGCGCAGGTTTATCCCTGGCCGCAGGCGTGGTTCAAGCCTGGCGATCTGGGTGGAAGCTGGGTGCTGGGTGTAGCGGAGCCTGACAGTGGGGATAACCTGCTGCGGGTAGTAATACCGGCTGATCTACTGGCGCAGCTTTTTGGCCCGGAGGCGGCCACGCGCCTGCGCCGTCTGGAGGCAACGCTGACCCTGCGGCAGTACGATCCGGCTTTGATCACGGAAAACATGGTATATTTCGGCCTGGGCCTGCAGGGCGCGGACGAAAGCCGGGTTGCCGTCCAGGTGCAATTAATCCGGGCGGACGCAATCAATGTGGGCGCCAGGGTAGGCGATGAGTTCCGCGCCCGTTCAACGGTCCCTGTTGGTGAAGGGCGAGTCAGGCTGGCGCTTGAACGTTACGCTGATGGCACGGTAGGGCTATACCTGGGCGATACCCCGCTTGGCGCACCACGCTTCCTGACGGCTCCTAACGCCCCGGTGATGCCATTCCTGTTTGTCCAGCAGGGTGGGGTGGTGGTCAGCGTGACCGACCTGGTGGCTACTTTTGACTGAGTGGTTCTTGTTTTAGCGGAACATGACAGGATGGGTCTGTGCAACAGGCTAATCTTCACGATCTGTATCGTGTTGAGAACTTCAACGACAGCTTTGCGCCGGGCCACTATGCACGGGTGCTCGACGGTGTTGACCGGCGAACTGGCAAAACGATCGCCCTGAAGGTGCTCCGGCCAGAGCACATGGCTTATGCCGATCAGCCCACCTGGGAATATCGGGCGTTTGCCAATGAAGTTGATCTGCTGATGCGCATGGCGGGCAGCCCGTATGTGGTGCGGCTGCTGGATTGCGGCTATCTGGCCACGCAGGAAGAGCGCCCGGTCAGGGGGGCATGTGTCTCCTACCAGGCTGACATGCTGGGTTTCATCCGGGATGCCAACATCTTTGCGGAACGGCGCTGGCGGCCGTATCTGGTGCTTGAGAATCTGCCCCGGATGCATAACCTGCTGTACCTGATGAAGCCCAATACCGCCGGTGTGCGCTGGCGGCTGCCGACGGAGGAAGGGTTGGAGCTGGCGCTGCAATTCGCAGCAGTACTTAAGCTGGCTCACCAGCAGCGGATTGTCTACCTGGATCACAAGCTGGAGCATGTGTACTGGGATGGGGCGACCCTGCGAGTGATCGACTGGAACAGCTCCCGCCTGATTGAGGGGACGACCAACCAGACGGCGCAGCTCTTCCAAACCGACATCCACGATCTGGTTGTGGGAGTGTTGTATCCGATTTTCACCGGTCTTTCGCCCCAGCAGGGAAGCCTGACCGCCCAGCCCGGTTCACCGGCAACGGTCAGCCAGCGTTATGCAAACATCAACTACCTGGACTTTGGCGTAGAGCCGACGCTCAGCCGATCGTTGCGAGACCTGATGCAGAAGGGAGCCGCCCGTGGCTTTGCCAGCATTGAGGCGTTTATTGACGAGTTGCAAAATGTGGCAGGGCAGTTCGGGTGGACTTTTCCTCACCGCCCGGCGGCAGATCCGCTGATCCAGGCGCGGGCGCAGATGCGCCAGGGGTTGGAACGATTGCGCGCCGGCCAAGAAGCCATCCGCGAGGCGCGCGAATTGCTGCGCGAAGCGGCGATCACTGACGGGATCAACGATGAGATCGAGCAGGAAGTACGCCGGTTGCTCGGCGCGATCAATGATATGCTGGCGCGGCGGGTGATACCATGATGGGCGGGGAGCTTGCCAGGGAACCGGAGGAGCCATGGACGATCTGAACCGGCTAATCGCTGAATTACGGGCGCGGATTGAGCGGCTTCCGGCAAATGCTGATCAGGCGGAGATCACCACTCTGGAGAGTGAGGCGCGTCGCCTGCTGGCGGCAGCCAGGAATACCCCCTTTGAGGCTGAGGCTCAGGCGCTCTTCGGCCTGCTGGCCCGGCGCACCGCGGCAGCTAGCGGGCAGTCGCCGGTCGATGACGGTGCGATTCGGGGGTTGTTGCGTCGCGCGCGCATCCGGATCGAGCTGGCCGGCGACGAAGACGACATCGACGATGCAATTGACATTCTGGCCCAGGCGCTGGACCGCGACCCGCATCACCCGGAAACGTATGATCTGCTGCGCCAGGCCGCTGCTCACAGCGGTATGCTGGCCATGAAAGTCCGCGATCTGCTGGATCGTTACGGGCTGGATATTGATCTAAGCCTGCCGGAACCACCGGTTGAACCGCCACTGCCGCCGCCAGTGAAACAGATCGAGGAACTACCGGTGGTCAAGCGCGGCGGTGAGCCGTCCGCTATGGCGTCGCCTGTGCCGGCTGCGTCTGGCGGCTCGGATGTCACGGCGCTGATTTCGCAGATGACACAGATTTACTACGCCGGTGATTACCAGCAGGCGGTGGAATACGCCAACCGGGTGCTTGAGTTGCAGCCGGATAACCCGACGGCGCTGGAATATCGCCAGAAGGCTGAGGACAACATCCTGCGCGGCATTGTGCCCGATCATCGTATTCCATTTGACGCGCGGGTGGCCTATAACCGCGCTAACTCGCTGGTGCGGGCCGGGAATTACGAAGAAGCCGAGCGGCTATACCGTGAGGCTCGCGATCTGGCGGAGGCCGCCGGGATTCCTTCCTGGAAGGATGCCGAGACAGCCCTGCTGGAGATTCAGGACCTGGCGCTCTCCCGTGAGCTGCAGAATGAAGGCGACCGCCTGATGGCAGCTGACGACTGGCCGGAGGCCATCCGCAAGTACGAGGGTTCGTTGCGTGTTGTGCCCAACGATCCGGTAGCTCAGGATCGGCTGGAGCGGGCGCGGTATGTAATGAGCCAGTATGAGCAGGCTCAAGCGCAGCTGGCAGGGATGTCCGGCTCGCTGGTGGAGCGGGCACAGACTTTGCAGCAGGTGATCGGCAAGCTGGCCATGCTGCGCCAGCAGTTGCCGGGGAGCACGCGGCTGGCTTCCCTGATGCAGGAAGCGAACAGCCGTCTGCTGGCGATCAAAGCGCAGCTGGGTGAGCAGGCGCGCGGCGCGCTGGGGCGCGCCGAGAGCACCATGGCGCTGGACGAACGGCTACGCATGACCAGCGAGGCGGTCAAAGCCTTGCAGGCAGCCTCCGAGCTTGATCCCAGCGACCAGTCCATCACCGCCCAGCTGCAGGAGGCGCGGCAGGATGAGGCCCGGATGCAGGAGGCGCGGACGTTGATCGAGCGTGCTGCCGCGCTGACCGCCCAGAATGTCGACGCCGAGCTTTCCCAGGCGCGTACGATGCTGGCCTCGCTAGGGCGTTTTTCGCAGGACTCGCGCTATCGGCAGGTGGTCAACGACCTGATGGAACGCTTCATCGATCGGGTTGAAGGCGCGATTATGCAGAACGACGTGGCCGCCGCTGAACGCTGGCTGGGCGTGCTCAAGGACGAGCCATTTCGCGTCCTGGGTCGCCGTACAGATCTGCTGCGGCTGGAAACGGCGGTGCGCAGTATGCGCCAGCGGCGTAGCCTGCGCACGGCCCTGGGTATCCTGGCCGGGGGGATCATCGGTATCATCCTGCTCCTGATCAGCCGTCCGGTGTGGGAGCCAACCGTCCAGGCGATTGTGAATCCGCCAACAGCCACGCCGACTTTCACACCCACGATGACCTTCACCCCCAGCGCTACGCCAACGCCGACAGTGACGCCATCACCGACTCTTACGCCGTCGCCCACGATCACGCCAAGCTGGACGGTCACGCCTTCGCTCACGCCGACCCATACCAATACTCCGACGCATACGTACACACCGACGATGACCTACACACCCTCGGACACGCCCACACCGTCCGATACCCCAACGATCACTCTGACGCCGTCGATCACCCTGACACCCAGCAATACCCCGCCGCCGCCAGTGTTGTGCCGCGTGTTTGTCCAGCGGGAGGGGGGCGTCAACATCCGCAGCCAGCCGAACCTGAACCGCAGCCGAATCATCACTGTAGCCCTGCAGGGGACAGCTATGAATGTCATCCAGCAAACGCGCGGTGATGATGACCGCGTCTGGTTCCTGGTGGATATCAATCTGGATGGCGCGCTGGTACAGGGCTGGGTGCTGCGCGAACTGGTTGTCGAACTGACCGAGTGCCCGCCCACGCTTTAGCTGCGGCGGGGCAGGCTGTTTCTCAGGCTGGTAATCATTTCAAGGAGGGGAGATGCCGAATCCAACCGGTTACTACCGCCCCAGGACGATTGACGAGGCCGTGCAACTGCTCTCGCAGCCGTACATCAAGACTGCTTTGTTGAGCGGTGGGGCCTTGCGTCTGGCCACAGATGATCTGCCGTATGAGGCCCTGATCGATGTGCAGGCCATCGAAGGATTGTCGAGTATTGTCAGCATGCCCGATGGGGTGCTCGCCGTGGGCGCGGCGACTTCGCTGGAGGCGGTGGTGCGTTGGCCGGAGGTCCCGGCGCTACTGCGCGATACTCTGCGACGCTGCCTGACGTGGAACCGGCGCAATGCCATCTCCATCGCTGAACTGGTGGAGTATCCAGAGGCGCTGCCGGAAGCGATCGCGGCTCTGCTGGCCCTGGATGTGACGCTGGTGTTTGCCATGCCAGAGGAACGGCGCATCCGGCTGCAGGATCTCCAGCAGAGTGTCTCTCAGCCACGGTTGCCTGAAAAGGGGCTGATTGTGCGCTTCGAGTTTGCCGCGACTAATCCCTGGCAGACCTGGGGGCAGGCGCATGTCGCCCGCACACCAGCGGATACGGCAATCGTCAGCGCGGCGGCGGTGCTGATAGTGGACAACAGCGGCACGGTGGCACAGGCGCGGATCGCGCTCTCCGGTGTGTGGGATGTCCCGGCGCGCCTGGCGGAAGGCGCTTCAGTGGCTCTAACAGGTCGTCTGCTCGATGCCGCCGCGATTGCCCGCGCTATAGCTGCTCTGAACGATGAGATTGCGCCGGTCGCGGATTACCGGGGCAGTGTCGCTTACCGGCGGGCGATGGCGGGCGTCGTCACTCGCCGCGCTCTGGAAGCATGTCAGGCCCGCCTAGCTGGATAGTGTGACGCACACAGGTAGGTGACCATGGAAATCAGGGTGACAATTAACGGCGAAGCGAGAACGCTCACGGTTTACCCGTGGGAGCGGTTGCTTCATGTCCTGCGCCGGGCCGGATACAAGAGCGTCAAATTTGGCGATGAACTGGGTATGAGCGGGGCGTCTACGGTATTGCTGGATGGCAAGCCGGTTGACAGCGCCGTGATGCTGGCTGCCCAGGCGGATGGCCATCGGATCACGACTGTTGAAGGGTTGGGGACGCCGGATCGCCTCCACCCGTTGCAGCAGGCCTTCATCGAGACTGGCGCGATCCAGTCGGGCTACAATACGCCGGCGCAAATTCTGGTGGCCAAGGCCCTGCTGGACGAGAACCCCAACCCGACCGAGGCTGAAGTGCGCGAGGCGTTGGCGGGCGTGCTGGATCGCGAGACGGGGTATGTCAAGCCGGTGCAGGCGGTACTGCGAGCCGCCGCTATGATGCGTGGCGAGCCGCTTGAACCCTTTGCGCCGCTGGAACGGGCGATCCCCATTCACGCCGAATTCTTCGATCATCCCCATGATGAAAACTTGCCGGATAGCGATGGCCCTGCCGTGCAGACACGCACCCGCCGACCGCTGGTCGTCACGCCTCCGGAAGTCAGACCGCGCAGCGTAGTCGGTAAGGCTGAGCCAAAAGTGGATGCGCTCAAGCTGGCGCTGGGCCGCCCGGTGTTCACCGACGACTTCGAGATGCGCGGCATGCTCTATGCAGCGTTGCTGACCAGCCCGCACGCCCATGCCCGGATCAGGGATATTGACACGTCGGCGGCGGAAGCGCTCCCCGGTGTCCACGCTGTGCTGACCTACAAGAATGTGCCACGGGTGAAGTATGCCAGCGGCGGCCAGACGTATCCCAATCCACCGCCGCATGACCAGGTCAGCCTGGACAACAAGGTGCGGCATGTGGGGGATCGGGTGGCGGTTGTAGCCGCTGAGACTCCGGAGATTGCCCGGGAGGCGCTCAAGCTTATCAGGGTGGATTATGAGGTGTTGCCCGCCGTCTTTGATCCTGAAGCGGCGATGCAGCCCGGCGCGCCGGTGATCCACGACGAAGAAGACACAGTCGGGATTCACGATCGGACGCGCAATATTGTCCACCACATCGAGGCGGCGGTAGGGGACGCGGAGGCGCAATGGGCAAAAGCGGATCGCGTTTTTGAGGGCGAGTATCGTGTGCATCAGGTGCAGCAGGCGCATATTGAGCCGCACGTGTGCATCACGTACTGGGATGAAGACCAACGGCTGGTGGTGCGCACCAGCACGCAGGTGCCGTTCCATGTGCGGCGAATGCTTGCGCCGCTGATCGGCCTGCCGGTGAAGCGCATCCGGGTGATCAAGCCACGCATCGGTGGCGGCTTTGGCGGCAAGCAGGAGATGCTGATCGAGGACCTGTGCGCCCATCTGACCATCGCCACCGGGCGACCGGTTCGGCTGGAGTACACGCGCGAACAGGAGTTCACCAGCGCCCGTAGCCGTCACCCGCAGATTCTGCGTTTCAAGACAGGCGTGACCAATGACGGCGAGGTTGTGGCCGCTGAACTCTACCTGATCGGTAATACCGGCGCTTACGGCACACATGGCCTGACGGTACAGATGGTCAGCGGGTTCCGGGCGTTGACGACCTACAACGCACCGTACAGCCGCTTTGTGTGCGATGTGGTGTATACCAACATCCCTACGCCCGGCGCATACCGGGGGTATGGCGCTCCACAGGCGCTGTTCGCCTTAGAAGTTCACATGGAGGAAATCGCCGAGGCGCTGGGCATGGACGTCGTCGAGTTCAAGCGCAAGAACTGGATCAAGGTCGGCGATGTGATGGTGATGTCCAGGGCGCTGGGCGAAGGCCGGGAAGGGTTTGAACAGGTCGTCCGGAGTAGCGCCCTGGCAGAAGCAGTGGAGATCGGTCTGCGGGCCGTGCAATGGGAGCGGAAGCGAGGCCGGCCCGGTGATGGACCGGTCAAACGGGGAATCGGCATGGCAGTGGCCATGCATGGCTCCGGGATTGCTGGCCTGGATATGGGCGCGGCGACGATCAAGATCAACGATGATGGTTCGTTCAACCTGCTGGTTGGCGCGACCGACCTCGGCACTGGCTCCGATACGGTGCTGGCCCAGATCGCAGCGGAAGTGCTGGGTGTGCCGCTGGAGGACATCATCATCTATTCCTCGGATACCGATTTCACGCCGTTTGACACTGGCGCTTATGCCAGCAGCACCACGTATATCAGCGGTGGCGCAGTTTACAAAGCGGCGATGGAGGTGCGCCGGCAAATACTGGAGCACGCAGCGCAGCACTTCCTGCCGGGTACCCGTCTGGACGATCTCGACCTCCTCGATCGACATGTTGTGGCGCCCGATGGCCGCCAGGTGTCGCTGGAGACTGTGGCCCTGCACAGCCTGCACCAGGCGGATCAGAAGCAGATCATGGCTTCAGCCTCGCACATGAGTTACGAAAGCCCGCCGCCTTTTGCCGCGCAATTCGCCGAGGTGCTGGTCGATACCGAGACGGGCCAGGTTACGGTTGAGCGATTGCTGATGGTGGTTGATTGCGGCGTGGCGATCAACCCGATCACTGCATCGGGGCAGGTCGAGGGCGGGATGACCCAGGCGCTGGGGTATGCCCATTGCGAGGAAATGGCCTATACCGATACAGGACGGGTCATCAACACGCGCTTCGGGGATTATCACATCTATCAGGCCAACGAGATGCCTGATCTGCAGGTGATCTTCGTCGAGACCTACGAGCCAACGGGACCGTTCGGTGCAAAGGCGGTGGCGGAAATCCCCAAGGATGGCGTCGCGCCGGCGCTGGCCAGTGCCATCCATGATGCCACTGGCGTATGGATTCGTGAGTTGCCATTCACGCCAGAACGCGTGTGGCGCGCGCTTAGAGCCGCCGGGCGGGGGTAGGGTAGGCGACTGGCAGGGAGAAAAAGGGCGGTTCTGGATTATGAGCCGCCCTTTTTCAGTCTGTCTGCCCGCAGCTGGTTGACCTTGCGCCATTGCCAAAGGTGCACGACAATATGGCCATGGTCGAACCATGCGCTTTTGTGGTCATCCGATACGAAGATCTGCCGTCGCTGGTGCGAGCGATCTTGCAGATCAACATCACCCGCCGCCAGCGTTTCTTTTACCGCTCGCTGGTATTGACGGCGCCACGTCACGGCTGGGTAGCCTTGCTCCTGGGCGAGGGCGGGGGCATGGTCGACCATCTGCTGATGCGCAACCTGAGCGGGCGGTTGCGCACGATGGCCTTTGAATTACGCCTGGGGCAGCAGGACCTGGCCTATCGCTTTCACCAGGAGGGGCGCACCGTCAGCGCCTTTGAGTCGAATCTGGCGGCTTATGTCAGCCAGCGCCTGCGCAGTATTGAGGCCAGCCGGGATGCCAGTGTGCTGGACCTGAGCGAGCCGCTGGAACGGTTTGTGCTCAAGCGCTACCACGAGTTGCAGCACCCTGACACCGTGATCACGCTATCGCTGAAGATTCCGGGCGTCCTGCAGGCCCACTACAGCAGTGACGCTGCAAACCTGACGCCGCTTTTCCGCGATCCCGCCATGGTTGCCGAGGTTACTGCCCTGCTGGCGCCTGGTTTCAGCCCTGAGCAGGCCTTTGAGGGGCTGGTGTCTGCGCTCGATCTGCCATTTCTCCCGCCAGATACCCTGGTCATCAACGCGCCTGACGGAGAACGGTCGATCAGCGGTCTCGAGATTGTACGGCCCGATCGCTGGATCGATGTGTTGCCGGAGGGCTGGTTGCGCATGCCGGCTGTACCGCCGCCACTGGCCGGGCAGAAGGTGATTTATCGCACCTCTGCGCTGTCCGGTGAGGGTGGTACCGGGACATCAGGCTGACTTGCAGTCGTGGTGGAGGGCTGCAGCGCCGCCTGGCAGAAGCGAGAGGCGTACTTTTTCTGGCAAAGTTAATTTGACAATTACGGTTTCTTTTGTTATATTTTGTCGCGAATTGTGAATTATGACACTTTTTATCTATATATTTATTGTTCGAACTGCGCAGGACGTTTCACTTATCTCCGGGCAGGGTAACAGCAATGAACTATAGACGGGTTTTGAGGCACTGGGCGCTGCTGGCGGCAGGGGGGCTGGCCCTGCTGGGGTGGCCAGGCCGGGTATGGGCGCAGTCCGGCGGGCAGCGTGGCTCGCTGGATGCGGGGGATATTGCCACGCTTTTCAACATTGTTCTGGTGCTGGCGGTTGGGGTTTTCGTGCTGGTTGAGGGCCTGCTCATCTTCGCGTTGGTGCGCTATCGCCGCCGCAGCCGGGATGAGATGCCTGAACAGGTACATGGCAACAACCGGCTGGAACTGGGCTGGACGCTCGGCTCGGCGGTTCTGGTGATCATCCTGTTCTTTTTCACCCTGGGATTCTATCAGCAGCCGCGTGGGCTGCCCCAGACCGACGATGTGCTTACGGTGGAAGTCACCGGTAATACCTGGTTCTGGGAGTTCCACTATCCGGATACCGGGGTACGTACTACCGGGGAGTTCAACGTGCCGGCAGGGCAGCCCGTAGTGTTGGAGATCACGTCTCGCGACGTGCAACACAGCTTCTGGTTGCCGGAACTGGCGGGCAAGGTTGACGCCATTCCGGGTCGTGTGCAGCGGCTTTGGTTCCAGGTGGATGAGCCACGGATTTACATTGGCCAGTGCGCGGAGTACTGTGGTCTGCGTCACTATGACATGCCCATTCGTCTGAATGTCCTGCCGGTGCAGGAGTTCGCAGCCTGGATGGATGAACAAGCCGCCGCCGTAGCTGCCGCGCAGGAGGTTGACCTGGAAGCCGAAGCTGCCGGGTTGACAGGCAATGTGGCCGCCGGGCAGGCGCTCTATACGGCGCTGGGTTGTGTAGCCTGCCATTCGCTGGATGGCACGCCGGGCGTTGGCCCGTCCTACCTGGGGCTTGGGGAACGCGCCGGGACGATGATTGAGGGGTACTCGGCTGAGGAGTACGTCCGCGAATCGATCCTGCGGCCCTGCGACTATGTGGTTGAGGGTTTCAACTGTGTGATGCCGCAGAACTATGGCGACCAGCTCAGTGCACAGGACCTGGCCGATCTGGTGGCGTTTGCCCTGTCCAATTGAGCCGCAGACGGATCGTAGCCGACCGGTTAACCTGCTGGTTGTGAAGATATTGTTTAGGGAGTGAAATGGCATGGCGACTTCTGTAGCGACACCGCAGGCGCTGGCTCAGGCAGAGCCGCGCGGCCTGGTGAGCTGGATCACGACGGTCGATCACAAACGGCTGGGCATCATGTATGTGGTGACGGCCATTGGCTTTTTCATTTTGAGCGGGATTCTGGCGCTGGTCATCCGGACGGAACTGGCGATGCCCGGTGCGACGATCATCACGCCGGAACTCTATAACCAGTTCTTTTCCATGCATGGCACCGGGATGATCTTCCTGTTCGTTATCCCGATGCTGGTGGGGCTGGGCAACTATCTGGTGCCGCTGCAGATCGGGGCACGGGATATGGCCTTCCCCCAGCTTAACGCCCTGAGCTACTGGCTATACCTGTTTGCCGGGTTGTTTCTGTACAGCAGCTTCATGGTACCACTGGGCGCGGCTGCAGTGGGCTGGACCGGGTATCCTCCCCTGAGTACGAACACGTTCTCGCAGGGCGTGGGGACGGATATGTGGATTGTGGGGCTGCAACTGCTGGGTGTGTCGTCGTTGATGGGGGCAGTCAACTTTATCACGACGGTGATGACCATGCGAGCGCCGGGGATGACACTCTGGCGCATCCCGGCCTTCACCTGGACGGTGGTGGTGATGGCGTTTATGGTGCTAATCGCGACGCCGATGCTCAGCGGGGCGTTGCTCCTGCTGCTGGCGGATCGCAACCTGGGGACCCAGTTCTTCAGCGTGGCCAGCGGCGGCGACCCGGTGCTGTGGCAACATCTGTTCTGGTTCTACTCCCACCCGGCGGTGTATATCATGGTGCTTCCGGCGATGGGCGTGATCTCGGAGGTGCTGCCTGTATTCTCCCGCAAGCCGCTGTTTGGCTACAAAGCGATTGTCTGGTCGTCGATCGCGATTGGCGGAATGGGGTTTGCCACCTGGGCGCATCACATGTTCACCACCGGATTGACGCCGGTCACGCAGGCATTCTTTGTGCTGTCGACCATGGCGATTGCCGTGCCAACGGGGGTGAAGATGTTCAACTGGATCTTCACCATGATCGGCGGCTCGATCAGGCTGGACACCCCTTTACTGTTTGCCGTCGGGTTTCTGAGCACATTTCTGGTGGGGGGTATCAGCGGGGTCTTCCAGGCTATCCTGCCCATTGATGCGCAGGTGCATGACACCTACTGGGTCGTTGCCCACCTGCATTATGTGTTGTTTGGCGGTTCGGTGTTTGCCATTTTTGCCGGCATGTACTTCTGGTGGCCCAAGATCACCGGCCGCCGGCTGGGCGAAGGGCTGGGCAAGCTGCACTTCTGGATCATGTTCGTCGGCTTCAACCTGACCTTCTTCCCTATGCATATTCTGGGGCTGATGGGTATGCCGCGCCGCATTTATGACTACAGTCCAGATCGCGGCTGGAACACGCTCAATCTGGTGGCTACTATTGGCGCCTTCCTGATCGCGGCGTCGGTGGTGGTGTTTCTGGCCAACATCTTTGTTTCGCGCAGCCGGGCAGAGGCCGGGGATGACCCCTGGGAGGCAGACACGCTGGAATGGCTGACCGCTTCGCCGCCGCCAGTGTATAACTTCGCCGAGATTCCCATTGTGCACAGCCTGCGTCCGGCGCGTGACGCCCGGCTGGGGCTGATTGGGGAGGAACGCCATGAGTAGCCATCTGCCTTCGGTCGGTCATGCTTATGAGGAGATTCACCTGCCACCGCCAAGCTGGGCGCCGCTGATCGTTGGCTGCGGAGCGACCCTGATCGGAGCCGGGTTGTTGTTCCCGTTAGCGCTGCCGGTGGGATTAATCGTGTTTCTGGCGGGAATCTGGAAGATGGGTCACTTCACGCTGCTGGAGAATCCCCACCCGTCGCTCAAAGTGGATCATCGCCTGCTGGGTATGTGGGTTTTCCTGGCCTCGGAGATCATGTTTTTTGCCGCGTTGCTCTCCACGTTCCTGGGCTACAAGGCACGCGCTGGTGCGGCAGGGGCGTTGTTGAATGTGCCGCTGATGACCATCGGGACGTTCGTCCTGCTTACCAGCAGTTTTGCGGCTGTCTCGGCGCTATCAGCCATCCAGGCTAACCGCATGATCGCCTTCCGCAACTGGCTGATCACGACAATGGCCCTGGGTGGTCTATTCCTGATCCTGGAACTTACCGAGTGGCTGGAACTGATCGGGCACGGCATCACGACTGGTACGCTGTATGGCTCAGCCTTTTTCACTCTGACCGGTCTGCATGGCATGCATGTCCTGATCGGGATCGGCTGGATGGTCTTTTTGCTGGTTCGCACACTGCGCGGCACGATGTCGTCCGGCGACTCAACCGGTGTCGAAATCTTCGGGCTGTACTGGCATTTTGTGGATATCGTCTGGATCGTCCTGTTTACCATCATCTACCTGCTCCGCTGACGATCCCGCTTTGAAGGAGGGCAGACCATGACTGAATATACGCCTCAACTCGTTCAAGCTGAACATAAGAAGCCAAAGTACCTGCTGGTCTTTTTCGCTCTGGCTGCAATCACGCTGGTTGAAGTGACCGTGGCAACCAGGATGCCGGCTGTCCTGGTGGCGCTGTCGCTGTCCAAAGTGGTGCTGGTCGCCCTGTATTACATGCACCTCAAGTTCTCCAGCGGGCTTTTCTCCGCGATTTTTGCCATCCCGCTGCCATTTGTGCTGTTGATTCTGGTGGCGCTTGTTGTGGCGCTGGCTCCTGGCCCGGACAATACCGCTGCTGCCGCTGGTGTGTGCTCATTCTTCTAGGCAGGCCGTGGTGACATGACATACAACACCGGGGGAGGCGCGGGCTGCGACCTCCCCCGGACGCGTTTGAATCCGCGGGAGGTCAGGCGCTGCCGAGCAGTTCATGGCGGATCAGGCGGATCTCATCGCGGACAAGCCCTGTTTCCCGGACGATATCCAGCGCCGCCAGGCCGTGCCAGCCCGCACGGTTCATGTATTCAATGCTGATTGCGCCGCGGTAGTCATTGGCGATCAGCAGTGAAAGCACCTGGCGGAAATCAAGCGTGCCTTCGTGGTAAGGGGTCTGCAGGCGGCCACGCGCCGCCTGCCGGAGCTGGACATGAGCCGCGTGCTGAAGTAGCGGCTCGATCTCGCGAGCGGCGATCCCCTGCGCTGTGAATTGCGCCCAATCTAGAGTCAGACTCAGGCCGGGGACAGCCTCCACCAGGGCCAGCGCTCTGTCCGGCGTGGCGGCCACCGAATCCAGGTGCGGCTCAATGCTGATCCGCAGGTCGGTATCTTCAGTTAATTCCACGATGCGCTGAAACGAGTCGATGGCATTCTCAAAGGCTCCGGGGTTTGCCGGTTCACCGGCGCCGCCAGATGGATGAGGGCGCGTGTACGTGACCAGCTCAGCGTTTTCCTCGGTTCTTTCAGGCGGGTGCAGATGGATCGCTTCCGGGCGTGGCATGCGCGCTTCGGTGATCTCCGGGGTTTCGATCCCCGGTGACAGGGTAACGCCGGGGACGCCCAGGTCGAGGATGAACGGCAATAGACGTTCGAAGAGCTTGACTTCGTACAGTCGGCGGCCTTCATCTGCCGAGGCCAGTGCCGGCAGTAGAAGGTAGAGATCGGTGATCTGAAGATGAAAATCGTCCAGCAAGATGCTGATTCGGGTGACTTCACGACGGGGATTCTTGGCCGCGGCGTCAATGTCCAGGTGGGGGCCGCTGCCGAGATCAAGGTAATTGAAGCCCAGCCGCGCGATGGTCTGCACGGCGTCTTCCAGCGCCAGATCGCTGAAGCCCCAAGTGTGGCACGCTAGCTCGAACATGAACCGTCCTGTTGGCGCGCTCTGATCAGTGCTGACGCGCTTCCTCGATTGTGATCCAGCCTTTGCGGAGGGCCACCAGGGCGGCCTGAGCGCGGCTTTGCGCGCCAAGTTTGTCGATGGCGTTCTTCAGGCGCTGGATCACTTCCTGCTCGGTGCAGCCCAGCTTATCGGCGATCTGGGTGTTGGTGTCTGCGCCGCTGACGATGCAGAGCAACACCTGGCGCTCGTCATCGGTGAGGGGGTCACGCTCCAGCGGGGTCAGCAGGCCGGAGACGACCTTCTCAGTCACATCGGCGCCGAGCACCATTTCCCCGCGCGCGACCTTGTAGACGGCGTCCAGCAGTTCCTCCTGTGAACTGGTCTTGAGCAGATAGCCATGTGCCCCGGCCTGTAGCGCCCGGATGATGTAAGCGTCCTCTGTGCGCCCGGTCAGGACCAGTACCCGCGTTTGAGCATGGTTGCGCCTGATCTCCGGCAGGATGTCCAGCCCACTTCGATCGGGCATGTTGAGGTCAAGCAGGAGCAGGTCGGGGGCGTGCTGTTCCACCAGCGCCAGCGTCTCCTGGCCGGTTCCGGCTTCAGCGACGACCTGCAGATCGGGCTGATCGTCCAGGTAGAAAGCGATGCTGGTGCGCAGGATGGCGTGATCATCGGCGACAATCACACGGATGGGAGCGGTGTGTTCCGGGGCCACCGGGGCGGGAGGGAGAGTCGGGCGTGGCGCTGACCCGGCGGCCGTTGTGCCGGGCGTAACTCGACTCTGATTAAGCGCCTGGGCAAATTCGGCGGCGGACTGGTAGCGTTGCTCCGGTTCGCGCTGGAGTGCGCGCATGATGGCCGCGTCCAGCCAGTCGGGAATGTCCGGGTTAAGGGTTCTGGGCGGCTCAGGATCGCTGGAGACTTTCTTCAACAGCAGTGCCCCAATGTCGTTCATGTCAAAGGGCAGTCTGCCGGTGGCCATTTCATACAGCAGGACGCCCAGGCTGTAGATATCGGAGCGGTGGTCGATGTCGAGGCCGCGGGCCTGTTCTGGCGACAGGTACGCCGGCGTGCCGATGATTGAGCCGTGGGCAGTGATGTGTTTGGCGTCGCGCGGCATCGCCAGGCCGAAGTCCATGATCTTGACCACGCCTTCTTCGGAAACTTTGACGTTCGCTGGCTTGATGTCCCGGTGGATGATGTTCATCCGGTGGGCGTATTCCAGGGCGCTGCAAAGCTGGATTCCCAGGTCAGCGACGACTTCCGGAGGAGACGGAATCAGGTCGGTCAGCGGCCGGCCTTCGACGTATTCCACTACCAGAAAATGGTAGTCATCCTCCTCGGCCTCATCGTAGATAGCCATGATATTCGGGTGGTTGAGGGCAGCGGCGCTACGCGCTTCCCGGCTAAAGCGTGCCTGGGCGATGGCGCGCACATAGGGCAACAGGACTTTGATCGCCACGTGGCGCCCCAGTCGCTCATCCCTGGCCAGGTAGACTGTGGCAGTAGCGCCTTCACCAATGAGTTGCTCGATGACATAGCGGCCCAAGAGCTTATGCCCGATTTTCACTGGCGACCCCTTTTCATGCGGACGCCCTGTGGCGTTCTTGGTCTGTGGACCTGCTGTGCTTGACGCTGATCTCGTTCGGAGCGCGGTGGCGAATTTGACACAGGTGCCTATGGATATTGTATCTGTTTTCGTGATCGGCGCTCAAGCGGTGTGATGACGCCGGGCGAATCATCTTGCTGAATGCTGCGGTTCTTCAGCCCCCAAACAATGGGGGGCAGGCGCGGCGGCAGACTGTGTTATAGTGAAGATTAGGTCTGGGATCAGCAACAGGCCCAACAGCAGCAGGTTATACACAGGGAAAGGTTGCACAAATGCTTCGCAGATTAGTGTTCGTTCTAGTGGTCATTGTGGGGGTAAGCCTGCCTTTGTCCGGCATCCAGGCGCAGGGCGAGGGGCAGCCGCCGGTCTTTTGCAGCACGTTGAGCGAAGCCGATTGCGCGATTCTGGAGCAGGCGCAGGCCGCTATGGCCGGAATCTCGGCGGCGGCATTTGAAGCCGGGCTTGATCTGGTTGTCAGCAGCAGCGACCCGGAGATCGGGCGTGTTGCGGTGACCGTGGCGGGGAACGGCGCTATGGCTGCCGACATGACGTTGATGGCGGCTTTTCCGCAGCCAGGGGCTGCCATGGCTGAATTCATGAGCCAGGCTCCCCAGAAACTGGTGGAGTTTCTGCGCACGGTGAACGGTCGGGTGAACCTTCTGATCACCCTTCCGAAGGAACTGGCAACGGAAGCGGGCATCCCGCAGGAGGGCCTGCCAATTGAGCTGGTTGTGGTGGGCGGCGTTGTCTATGTCAATACGGCGGCGCTGATGCCTGCTGGCGAGACAGAAGGTCCGGCCTGGATCGGTCTGGATGTGCCGTCGATGTACGAGAGCATGCTGTCCATGGCTGAAGGCGGTGCCCCCGGTGAGATGGCAGCAGTGTTAGAGTCGGAGGCCTTCCAGGCGCTGGTCAACTTCCAGAATTATGTGGATTTTGTGCGCATCACGCGCCTGGCGGATGTTGAGATCGGCGGTCAGCCAGCCGCGGCCTTCCAGACGGTGGTCGATTACGCGGGCCTGTTCTCCAGCGAAACCTTCCAGAAAGCTTTCCTGGACTATATGGCTTCTGTTATGGAGATGCAGGGCGAATCGCTGGAGGAGATGCCCGAAGGGTTCATGGACGTGATGGCGGCAATCATGGCGGGGATGAGCCTGCAGTCCACTCAATGGGTGGATCTGAAGGATTACCATATTCGCCACACCGACATGACGTTTGGCTTCGAACTGAACCGGGAAGCCATCCAGCAACTGGAACCCGAAGCGGCAGAAGATATGCCGGAAGACCTATCGATCAGCCTGTCCATGAACATTGACCTGAGCGATTTCAACGTCCCGGTGGAAGTCACCGCGCCGGAGGGCGCCCAGGTATTCAACCCCATGCTGTTCATGTCATCGATGGCGGAAGGCAACGACTGACCGGCATCGTAACAGTTGAACAGTATCAAGCCCCCTTCTCAGCAGGTTGAGGAGGGGTCTTTTCGTTGTCGGGAGTGTCTAATTTCAAGGATACACGAAATCTTTCAGGTGAGCCGGGTAAGCCGGGAACTGGCGTTTGAATAACTGGCGGCGGTTCCAGGCAAACACAAACAACCTGACAGAACGCCAGAGGGCGTGAATGCACCGAGAAAAGCAACATGACTGACGTGCCAGCCGCGCCAGATAGTGACGGAGTTCAGCATTGTTTGCCTCAACGGCATAGGTCTGGCTCTTGTCGGTCAGGGCCTGATGACGACCGGGATAGTACACCAGCGTGTGATAGGTTGAGAAGTCGTCCGAATAATACCGCCGGGCCTGAGGACTACGGTCGAGCATGGCTTGCAGCGCCTCCGTGCTCCTTTCCCAGACCACATCCCAGCCGACAATGCAGCGACTAGCCCGGTCGACCTGGGTGATCACGTAGACGACGTTTTTTTGCGCTCAACGAAGGTGAATAACTCATCGAGTTCTTCCACCTCAATGGGCTCGGCAGGAGCCGGCGGCGGATCGGGCAATTGATCAGCGTGGGCTTTGACCCAGTTGGCGACCGTTTGATGGTTGACTTTAAGCAGGCGCGCAATACGCCGAAAGTTCAGCCCATCAACATACATCTCCAGCGCCTGGCGCTGTATTTCAGCCGGATACCCGATGTCATTCGGCTGGGGCGTGTACTTGCGGCGGCACACCTTACACAGATAGCGCTGGCTGCCTGAGGCATTCAGCCCCGCTTTGACCTGCTGTTCGGTTCGGTGACAGTACGGACATTGGTTCATAGTTCTATTTTACCCATATCCCTATTTTTAGACACCCCCAATCCCTGCGCCCTATCGACCACGATGAGCTGCATGAGGCCACCGATTTGATCCGCAACTTCTGCACATATTGGGAGCAGTGCGCCGAAACGGACGAACCGGATGAAGCACGCCAACAGCTTCTGGCCAAGATCGTCGAGCAGGTGATCGTCTACGACGACCATGTGGTGGCCATTGCGTTGCATGGTGACTTCAATGTTATTCTGGATGGGGAGGAGTCAATGCCGGTCGAAATTGCGGAGGTTTTAGGGGAGAAAATCACCGCGCGCCATTCTGAAATGACGCGCGGTCGGTGCGGGAGCGACGGGATTCGAACCCGCGATCTCCGGCTTGACAGGCCGGCATGTTAACCGCTACACTACGCCCCCAGTCAACGGGGCGCATTATAGCAGTGCCCTTCCGGGCTGTCAATGGTTTTGTGCCTGAGCAGAGCCTGTATGAAGAAGGGCATTCCCCGTAAACGGCTGCTGCGCTATTCCGGAATTCTATTGTTCGCTGGCCGCCTTCCCTTTGCTGCACCCGCCGGTATAGCCACTACACAGGCTTTCCCCCAGCCATTGCCGATCTTCTATCCGCGAGTATGATCAGCCCGTATCTAAGGACGGCGGCGATGACCACAATCGATATCAAACGCCCGGCGCTCTGGCGTGGGATCATCAGTGACCTTCTCTTGTTGACGACAGGCGGCGTACTCTCCGGGATTTCGCTGAATATCTTCTACGCACCATACGAAATTGCGCCCAGTGGTGTATCCGGCCTGTCAGTGATCTTCAACCATGTGGTTGGCACGCCCATCGGCCTGATGGTGCTAATACTGAATATCCCGATCCAGATGCTGGCTTACCGGATGCTTGGCGGCTGGCGGATCGTCCTCAAGACAATCTATGTTGTTGGGGTTTATTCGCTGGCGATTGATATGCTGGCGCCCTACCTTCCTGCCCATGGCATCACCAACGATCGGCTGTTGAGCGCCATCTTTGGCGGTATCCTGGGAGGCATTGCCGGTGGGCTGGTGTACCGCGCTGGCGGTTCTTTTGGCGGCAGTTCAACCATGGCGCTGATCCTGCAGAAAAAGCTGGGGACTGCCTTTAACGCCACTTATCTGTATACGGATGGCCTGGTTGTCACCCTGGCTGGCCTGGTCTTTGGCTGGGAAAGCGCCCTGTACGCCATCGTCGCCATCTATGTGGATGGCACCGCTGCGGATTACGTGCTGGAAGGGCCAAGCACCATCCGCACGGCAATGGTGATCACCAACCAGCCACAGGAGATCGCCGATCTGATCATGACCAGGCTGGCACACGGTGTGACCTGCTGGACCGGCACCGGGATGTACACCGGCCAGACTCGTCATGTGTTGTTCGTGACAGTGCGTCGCCCTGAAGTGGCCGACCTGCGACACCTTGTCTACTCTGCCGATCCGCGGGCGTTTATGGTGGTAGGCCAGGGGCACACCGCCTATGGCGAAGGGTTTCAGTCAACCGATGTGCGCTGAACCGTTAACGTCCGGCATTGTGTGCGTTCTGGCTGCTTATGCAGGTCACAGCACAACGGTCTGGAGCTAAGCCATCATGATGACACACCGGCCACAAAAACCTGCCCCAAAACGGAAGTCGCGGCCCCCGGCCCCGGAGGTACGCCGCTTTGAGGCCAATGTGGTCGAAGGGCTGGAGACGATCGCTCGCCGCGAATTGAGCGTTCACCTGGACAAACGTGTCACGCTTCACCGCCTGCCAAAGGCCGGGACCGCATCGGGCGCTTTTCGCTTCGATTATGCCGGTGGTTTGCGCGCCCTGCTGCGGATGAAGACCGTGCAGGCAATCTACCTGGTTCGCTTCTATACCATTCCCCGCCCACGCGCCCTGCTGGGCGATCAGACGTTCCGGTCTTTGCTGGAAGATATCGCCCTGGTTCGCGCGGCGCATCCACCACAGGCTTTCCAGACGTTCTTCATCAGCGCCGCTGGTGAGAACACGGCTGTCATGAAACGCCTGCGGACGGCGATAGCGGAAGCAACCGGCCTGAGCGAGGGCTTCGAGGAAGGCGATCTGTTGCTACGTGTGCGGCGGCCCCTCGACGGACGTGAGGGCTGGGAGGTGCTGCTGCGTATTTCGCCGCGTCCCCTTGCCACGCGATCCTGGCGGGTCTGTGACATGGAAGGCGCGCTGAACGCTACAGTCGCCCATGCGATGGTGCTGATGACGGATCCGCGACCCTATGACATCTTCCTGAACATTGGCTGTGGTTCCGGCACGTTTCTGGTGGAGCGTCTGCTGGCAGGGCCGGCCCGCCGCGTGCTGGGCTGCGACATCAACCCGGAAGCGCTGGTCTGTGCGCGGGAGAACCTGACAGCAGCCGGGTACACGCAGGTCGCCGAGCTGCACGACTGGGATGCCCGGCAGCTTCCGCTGGAGGACGCCAGCGTTGACGCGCTGTGTGCCGATCTGCCGTTTGGCCATCTGGTGGGTTCCCATGCCGACAATGTAACGCTCTACCCGGCGCTGCTGGCTGAAACGGCGCGGGTAGCTCGCCCCGGGACATTGTTTGCTCTGATCACGCACGAGGTCAGGCTGATGCAGAGCTTACTCAGCGCAAGCACGGTCTGGCGTCAGGTCAGCGAACAGCGGATCGCGCTGGGTGGCCTGAACCCGCGCATCTTCGTCCTGCGGCGCGTTTAAGTCCCTCCCCTGCCGAGAAGGAGGTATCAGATGCCCCGCTTGCGTGATCTGGGCGTGACGCCTGGCGTGACGCCTGGCGTGTTGCCGACGGGCCGCCACAACGCCATCACCGATGTTGCTGGCGTCCTGGTCGGGCAGGTTACGCTGATCGCTGGCGAGGGGCCGTTGCATCCGGGCTACGGGCCGATCCGTACCGGCGCGACCGCCATTCTCCCACACGGGGGCAATCTCTTCCAGGAGAAAGTTGTCGCCGCTGTGCAGACCTTCAATGGCTTTGGCAAGGCGATGGGCTTTGAACAGGTCCGCGAACTGGGCACGATCGAGACGCCGATTCTGTTGACCAACACTCTCAACGTCCCGCGAGTAGCAGACGCGGTCATCGACTACATGCTGGCCAGGAACCCGGATATTGGCCTGACAGCTGGCACCGTCAACCCGGTGGTAGGGGAATGCAACGACGGCTTCCTCAATGATATCCGGGGGCGGCACGTCCGGGCGGAGCATGTGCTGGCGGCCCTGCAGCACGCCAGCGACGGGCCGGTTGCGGAAGGCGCAGTCGGTGCGGGTACGGGAACCGCGTGTTTTGGCTTCAAAGGCGGCATTGGCACCGCTTCGCGCCTGACGCCAGCCGGGTACACGCTCGGTACACTGGTGCAAAGCAACTTCGGCTCACGCCAGCACCTGCAGGTGCTGGGCGTTCCAGTAGGTCAGCACTTCCAGGATCGCCTGCTCCCGCTGACCAGTCCGCCTCCTGGTTCGGTCATGATTGTGCTGGCTACCGATGCGCCGCTGACAGCCCGGCAACTTGGCCGTCTGGCCAGTCGCGCGGCACTGGGGTTGGCCCGCACCGGCGCAATCAGCGCGAGTGGTAGCGGCGATTTCGTGATCGCTTTTTCCACAGCCAACCGTCGTCCGCAAAGACCGGCACAGGACACGCACACCCTGCGGGCAATCGCTGAAGAAGGTCAGGTTGCCATTGACGATCTATTCCTGGCTGTGGTGGAAAGTGTGGAGGAAGCAGTGCTCAATTCGCTGACAGCAGCCACCACCATGACTGGCCGGGATGGGCATACGCTGTACGCCCTGCCGCCGGACGAGCTGGTCGACCTGCTGCGCCGCTATGGCCGGGCGGCAGGATGATCCTCCGCCGGGGGCGACTGATTGCGTCGGGCAGGTGCCGTCAGGTACTATTGCGGCAAGCCAGAATGAGGAGAGCAGCATGAATACGATCAAGATCGCCCCATCCCTGCTATCCGCCGATTTTGCGCGTCTGGGCGAGCAGATTCACGAGGCTGAAGCCGGCGGAGCGGATGTGATCCACGTAGATGTCATGGATGGGTGCTTTGTCCCGAACATCACCGTTGGGCCACTGGTGCTGAGCGCAATCCGCCGGGTGACAGCGCTACCGCTGGATGTGCACCTGATGATTGTGGAGCCAGAGCGCCACCTGAACGCATTTGCCGCCGCCGGGGCGAACACTCTCACTGTCCATGTGGAGGCCAGCATCCACCTGCACCGCACCCTGCAGCAGATTCGCGACCTGGGCTTGCGGGCCGGGGTAGCGCTCAACCCTCATACGCCGGTCACGATGATCGAAAACGTGTACGACCTGCTGGATCAAGTATTGGTGATGACAGTCAACCCCGGGTTTGGCGGGCAGACCTTCCTCCCGACCATGCTGCCCAAGATTCGCGCCGTACGCGAGCGCAGTACGGCCCTGGGACATCGACTGGATATCGAGGTTGATGGCGGTATCGCGCCGGACACCGTGGGGGCGGTGGTGGCTGCCGGAGCCAATGTCCTGGTAGCCGGGAATGCGATCTTCGCCGCGCCGGAAGGGATCGCTGCGGCGATCCAGGCGATTCGCGCTGGTGCGGCAGCAGCGCGGTATGACGCCGTCTAGCTATCTGATGACGCCGGACAGGCTGCAAAACAAATAGCCCCGTCGCGGCGGGGCTGTTTGCTAACCTGCCAGGGCGGGCCGGGGTCAGTTACGCTTGATCTTTGACCAGGGTCTTCAGGCAACGCATGCACACGTTGCGGCTGACGAGGCGGCCATTGACCATAACCTTGACGCGCTGGATATTCGGCTTGAACTGGCGCTTGGTTGCCCGCATGGAGTGACTGCGGCTGTTGCCGTGCATGGGCGTCTTGCCACAGTAATCGCACTTCGCCATGGTGAATGCCTCGTTTGCTGATCTACGCACTTGGAAACTTGCGGCTTGGATGCTACCATAGCCGACCGGCTTTGGCAAGGGTCAGCCGGGTGCCGCGCCATACGCCCGACCCACGCTTACGCTGATGATTCGGCCAGGGTAGTGTATCTTTCGCGGTTGAAATTCAGATGCCGGTTGAAGGTTGCCCATCTACGCACCAAATCGCATGTGTATTTTCTCTCAAAATGACACGCGACTTCATTCTGTTGCAGGAACATGAAAACCATTCCACGAATTTCAACCGAAAAGGATACAGTACCTTCGGCCAGCGACAGGGTGTCGTTTGTCCGTCGTCTGCTATAATTAAGGTGCCTGTGCTGGCGACTGCGCTGGTCTGTGTGCTGCACACGGGCGAGCACCGGGGGCAAGGCTTCGCGCTTCCGGTCACGTAGCATCTGCAGGTTGTTCCAAGTCGATTGGATCAATGACCATGACCCAAGAACAAGTCATTCCTGGCGACATTCACATTGCTCCGGCGGTGATTGCGGCGATTGCCTCGCGGGCGGCGCTGCAAAGCTATGGGGTGGTGGGGATGACCATGCCCAACCTGGCCTCGGAAGTCGCCGCTGTCCTGTCGCGGGATATCCATCGCGGCGTTGAGGTCACGGTAAACAACGGCGAGATCACCATCGACCTGTATGTCATCATCGAATATGGCACCCGGATCGCCACCGTTGCCAACAGCCTGATCAATGCTGTCCGTTATCAAGTGGAGAAGACCGTTGGCTCCCCGGTCGCTCAGGTGAATGTCCATGTTCAGGGCCTGCGCGTGACACACCCTGACTCCTGAGTTCCAGAGCAGCCACAGAGAGAACCGACGTATGACCGAGCAGACGCCAACCCAAGATGCGTGCCTGAAACTGGATGGCCATCAGCTCAAACAGTTGCTGCTGGCCGGGATGTCCTGGCTGGAGCAGCACTATCAGATTGTGAACCAGCTCAATGTGTTCCCGGTGCCTGACGGCGATACCGGGATCAACATGTTGCTGACCATGCAAAGCGCCTATGCTGAGGTTGCCGAACTGGATGAACCGCATGTCGGCTCTGTGGTGCGGCGCTTCGCTAAAGGTGCGGTGAACGGCTCCCGCGGGAACTCCGGCGTAATTCTGTCACAGATCTGGCGCGGCTTCGGGGTGGCCCTGCGCGAGTCAGAGACGGTGGATGCTAGCGGCCTGGCCAGCGCCCTGCAGATGGGTACCACCTTTGCCTATGACGCTGCCCCCAAGCCGCCTCGCGAAGGTACCATCCTTACCGTTGTCCGTGAGGTAGCCGAGCGCGCGCAGGTGGTGGTACGTGAGGAGAGCGATATTGTCCGCCTGTTTGAGGCGCTGGTGGTGCAGGCCAACGAAACGCTGCAGCGTACACCGGAACTGCTGCCGATCCTCAAAGAAGCCGGGGTGATCGATTCAGGTGGGCAGGGGTTGACCTACATTCTGGAGGGCATGTTGCGGCAGCTACGCGGCGAGTCCCTGGAATCCGACCTGGTCAGGGCTGCCGCTGCGGCCCCGGCCCGCAAGCTCGCCCATGTGATGAGCGCGACCGAATTCGGTCACCCGTACGATGTGCAGCTCTTGCTGACCGGCGAAAAGCTGGATGTCGACCGCATCCGCGCGGCCATCCAGGCGATGGGCGATTCGGCGATTGTCACCAGCGATGGCGAAACTACCGTCAAGATTCATGTCCATGTCTACGATCCGGGCCAGCCAATCAGTTACGCGGTCAAGCTGGGCGTGGTCAGCGATGTGGTCGTCGAGAATATGTATGAGCAGTACCTGGACAACATCGGAGCCTCACAGCCAGTGCAAGCGCCTCCGATGCCCAGTGTGGAGCTGCAGCCGGACGACGTAGCCGTGATTGCGGTGGCTCCGGGCGATGGTCTGGCCCGCATCTTCTACGAGCAGGGCGCGGCCCGGCTGGTCAGCGGCGGCCAGACCATGAATCCCAGCACGGAAGAAATCTACAAGGCCCTGAGCGACGTGCCGGTCAACAAGGCAATCATCCTTCCCAACAATGGCAACATCATCCTGGCCGCTCAGCAGGCCGTCCGCAAGGCCCGCAACAAAGAGGTTGTGGTGGTCCCCAGCAAGAACGTCCCTCAGGGGATCGCGGCCATGCTGTTCTATGCCAACGCCCGCCTGCATGAGGATCGGCGCGGGGACCTGGCCTACATTGCCGAGGGTATGACCGCCGCGCTGGATGATGTCGTTTCCGGCGAAGTCACGGTGGCCGTGCGTAGCGTGGAAATGGATGGCGTGCGGGCCAGAGCCGGGCAGGTGATCGGCCTGCTGGAAGGCAAGATCGTGGCGGCCCATGACGATCTGAGCCAGTTGATGCATGACCTGATTGGCAAGCTGGACCGCAACGCCTACGAGCTGGTCACGCTCTACTATGGTGCGGATGTTAGGCCGAAGGATGCCGAGGCGCTGGCAGAAGTGCTGGCCTCCGCCTATGACTCGTTTACGTTTGAGGTCATTCCCGGAGGACAACCTCATTACTTCTACCTGTTGAGCATCGAATGATTAGCGTCCGGTGTGCCGGGGGCCACTGGCTTCCAGCACCGAGCACGGGCGAGCGAGAATCTGGCAACATACACGTTTAGAGGGGGAAGCGCTTGGCTAAAGTCAGTATTGTTACCGATAGCTCGGCGCAGTTTCTCGATCCGGCGTTTGTTAGTCAGCATGATATCACGGTGATCCCGGCGACCATTCGCCTGGGAGAACAGACCTTCCGGGAAGGCGTCGATCTGGACGCCGAAGGCTTCTTTCGGCGCGTGCTTGCTGAAGGGGCGCCACCTCCCATCCTGGAAGCGCCCACAGTGGCTGAGTATGTGGAACTCTTCGGGAGGCTGGGCGAACAGGCCGATCACATTCTCGTCCTGCCGATGGCCAGCGGCCTGAGCCAGTCGTACCGTAATGCGCAGACGGCTGCGGAGATCATGCGCGGACGCTCGGACATTGTGGTCATCGATTCGCTGACGGCTTCGGTGGGGCTGGCCTTTCTGGTGGAAACAGCGATCCAGGCGGTGGAAAGCAATGCGTCACTGGAAAGCGTGGTGCGGATTGTGCGCGCGGCGGTGCCGCGAGTTTACAGCGTGTTTTATGTGGAAACGCTGGAGTATCTCTTCCGTGGCAATCTGATCGGCGAAGCGCAGGCGATCCTGGGAAAAATCCTGGGTATCAAGCCCTTCCTGACCATTGAAGATGGCTGCCTGGTGCCTATGGAAAAAGTGCGGACGCGCGCCCAGGCGGTCGACAAATTGCTGGAGTTTGTGACCGAATTCGCCGATATCCAGCAGTTGGTGATTGTGCAGAACACCACCCAGATCACCGAGCAAACCCGCCTGATCCAGGATCGGCTGGCCCTGGAATTCGGCGAGCGGGACTTTCCGGTGGTGGTATACGGCCCTTCCCTGGCTGCTCACCTCGGCCCGGATGGGGTAGGGATTGTGATTTGCGAGGCTGAAGAAGAGGCGTAAGACGGTGGCAATCCTGAAAGTGCTGGCGGATAGCGTGTGCGATGTACCGGCGGAGGTAGCCAGGCAGCTGGATATCACCCTGATTCCGGCTGTTGTGGTTATGGATGGCCAGAGCTACCTGGATGATGGTGTGCAGCTCACGCGGGAGGCGTTTTACGCCAGGATGCCCAGCCTGTCGCAACTTCCAACCACCTCGGCCTGTCCGCTGGGTGTGACGCGGGAGATGATCGCCCGCAAGGCAGCCGAAGCCGATCACCTGATCCTGATTGCCGCCCCGGCCCGTCTGAGCGCCATCTACAACACCTTTTACCTGGCGGCGGAGGAAGTTGTGCCGGGCCGCTATACCCTGATCGACTCCGGGCAGGTGACTATGGGAGCTGGCTTCCAGGTGATTCAGGCAGCGGAGATGGCTGCCGCCGGGGCGAGTGCCGCGAAGATCGCATTAACGCTGGCGCGGATGCGCCCTCGTGTTCATGTCTTTGGGGCGCTCAACACGCTGGAGAATCTGCGTCGTAGCGGGCGGGTCGGCTGGGTAACGGCTATCGCGGGGCGCTTGTTGCAGATCAAACCGGTCGTCCAGTTGACCGAAGGCAATGTAAAATCTCTGGATAACGTCCGCACATTCAAACGGGCGGCTGCCCGGCTGGTGGAACTAGCCCGGCAATACGCGCCGCTGGAGCGGCTGGCCATCCTGCACACGAACAATCAGGTGATGGCCGAGGAACTGTGCGATACACTGGCGGATGTTACTCCGCCCGGCGACACGCTGATTGTCAATGTGAACCCGGCTCTGGGCACGCACGTTGGGACCGCCGCGCTGGGCCTGGCGCTGGTAACGGCGGGATAGCGAACTGAGACAGGTATGCCTTCAGCACTTGAAACCCTGATGAAAATCCTCAAGCTCGAACGCGAGCAGGGGTACAAAAACACCGCTGTGATTGGCGGCCTGGGCGCATTCACCGACCGGTGGCAGAGCGACGCGCACGCTCAGGCCAAGCGACCTGAGCACCACGCGCTGGTAGATGAACTGGCCGGTCTCATGCGCCGCTATGAGCAGCTCACCAGCCACGACGAGCGCCATGAGGCGGTCAAATACATGATCGGTCGCATTACCGGGCGCATCCCGCCAGCCGATACACCTGCACCACCGGGGCCTGCCGCCACGCCAGCACCCGTTCGGGAACAGCCACCTGCCAGATCTGCGCCGCGTCCTCCCGCACAGCAGGAGCGGATCGCCGAACCCCGGCGTGAACGCCCCCGGCCACCTGCTCCAGCGGTCGAATCCCCCCACCAAGCAACGCCGACGCCCCCTCCGGCGCAGGGGCCTTCCCCTGCCGAAGCGATGCCCCCCGTGGGCGCCGGGCCGGTGGAGGCCGAAGCTGCGCCGCTGGAAGCGGTGGAGCCGGAGACAGTAGCGCTGGAGATGATAGCGCCGGAAGAACCGGCGGCGCCCGCTGAAGCCGGGATGGAAGAGGCAGGACAGCCGGTTGAGCCATCCCGCCCTAAACCGCGCCGCAGACCGCGCCGTCCGCGCGAGTTGGCCGAGGAGCTTGACCTGCTGCGCGGGCTGGAAGCGCCGGTGACCGTCATCGAGGGTGTGGGGGAAAAGAACGCCGAAAAGCTGGCCCAGCTGGGCATCCGCACTGTGGGCGATCTGCTCTACCATGTTCCGCGTCGCCATGATGATTACACGCGCCTGTTGCCGATCAACCGCGCCCGACCCGGCGAGGTCGTGACGCTGATCGGCACAATAGTCAACAGCCGGGTCTTTAAAGGGCGCAGTGGCCGGCAATCCCTGCAGATCGTGATGGATGATGGCACGGCTACCCTGACCGTCTTCTTCTTCGGGCAGCCGTATTTGCAGGATCAGCTCAAGCGCGGCGAACAGGTGGTCGTCAGTGGCCGGGTCGAGCAGTACCTGGGCAGACCATCGATGAACAACCCGGAATGGGAGTTGCTGGAGTTCGACAACCTGCACACGCGGGCGATCGTCCCGGTGTACCCGCTGACCAAAGGGCTGCCCGCCCGCACCCTGCGCCGGATCATGAAGAGCACGGTGGATTACTGGGCGCCGCGGCTGCCCGATTACCTGCCGGAAAGCGTGCTGGATCGCGCCGAACTGGTCGATCTGGGCTGGGCGCTGCGGCAGTTGCACTTCCCGGAGCACTGGGATTATCTGCGCTACGCCCGCGAGCGGTTGGCTTTCGACGAACTGTTCCTGCTGCAGACCGCCATGCTGACGCGGCGGCGGGCCTGGCAGAAGGAACCGGGCGTGCCCCAGCCGGTGACTGATAGCTGGCTGGCGGGCGTGCTGGCTAACCTCCCCTTCCCGCTGACCGCCGCGCAGGAACGCGCCGTGGCCGAGATCCGGGCGGATATGGCCCGCGCTGTGCCCATGAACCGCCTGTTGCAGGGCGACGTGGGATCAGGCAAGACGATTGTGGCCGTGCTGGCCATGCTGATGGCGGTGGAGAATGGCGGACAGGCGGCGCTGATGGCGCCAACAGGTATCCTGGCCGAGCAGCATTTCCGCGCCATCACCCGCGCCCTGGCCACCCTGATGCCGGAACGCGAGATCGCCGTGCGGCTGTTGACCGGCGCGACGCCGCCCGCCGAACGGTCGGACACGCTGGCGCGGCTGGCGGCGGGGACGGTCTCCATCGTGATCGGCACGCATGCCCTGATCCAGCCTGATGTGGACTTCGCCAACCTGACACTGGCGATCATCGATGAGCAACACCGCTTTGGCGTGGCGCAGCGGGGCCTGCTGCGCGGCAAGGGGGCCAACCCGCATCTCCTGGTGATGACGGCTACGCCTATCCCGCGCACCCTGGCCCTGACCATCCACGCCGACCTTGACCTGACGGTGATCGATGAGTTGCCGCCAGGCCGTACGCCGGTGGAAACTCACCTGCTCACCGAACTGGAACGGGAACGGGCCTATAGCTTCATCGACCAGCAGATCGACAGGGGCCGGCAGGCGTTTATCATCTACCCCCTGGTCGAGGCGGAAGACACCGAAGATGAAAGCCGCGCCGCAGTGGACGAGTACGAGCGCCTGAGCCACGAGATCTTCCCGCGGCGGCGGCTGGGCCTGCTCCACGGGCGGATGAGCGCCGATGATAAAGATGCCGTCATGGCACGCTTCCAGGCGGGCGAACTGGATATCCTGGTCAGCACGGCGGTAGTGGAAGTGGGCATTGATGTGCCCAATGCCAGCGTGATCTTGATCGAAGGCGCCAACCGCTTTGGCCTGGCCCAGCTTCACCAGTTCCGGGGACGGGTGGGACGCGGGCCGCATCCATCCTATTGCCTGCTGATCAGCGACGCCGACGGAGACACTGCACGGGCGCGCCTGGAGGCGATGGTGCGCACAACTGATGGCTTCGAGCTGGCCGAGATCGACTACCGCCTGCGTGGCGCAGGAGACCTCCTGGGCACGCGCCAGAGCGGTTACGCGCTGCGCTTCCGCTTTGCCGAGGGCTTCAGCCCGGAGCTGGTCGCGCTGGCGCAACGCGAAGCGCGGGCGCTCCACGCGGAAGACCCCGACCTGTCGCTACCTGAGCACCGTCTGCTGGCGGAGCGCATCGCCATGTGGCAGGCGGCAACGACGGACCTGAGCTAGGCCGCCAGCCTGAGGAGGGCATCTATGCGCCGGGCGTTGTATCCTGCTTCCTTTGATCCGATTCATTACGGCCACATCGACATCGCCATGCGGGCGGCCCGCCTGTTTGACGAGTTGATCGTGGCAGTCTACGATCGACCGAACAAGCGCCTGCTGTTCAGCGCAGAGGAACGGCTCAAACTGGTCGAAGAATCGCTCCGCCATATCCCCAACATCCGATTTGCGATTTATAGCGGATTGACTGTAGACTATGCGCAGAAAGTGGGCGCTATTGCGATCATTCGCGGCCTGCGCGTGTTCTCCGATTTTGAGCTGGAGTTCCGCATGGCGCTGGCCAACCGCCGTCTGGCGCCCAGCCTGGAGATCGTCAATCTTATCGCCGGGGAGGCGTATGTCCACCTGAGCTCCAGTACCGTGCGCGAGATCGCCTCGCTGGGCGGGGAAGTCAGCACCATGGTCCCGCTGCACGTCCAGGAGGCGCTGCGCCGCAAGTTCAGCGAGCTACGGCAGAATGGCGATAACCCGGTGTACATGGTCAGTATGACCGACTGATTCGGGGGAAGGGAGTCTTGATATGGATATTCTTCATCTGGTCGACCGCCTCGAAGACCTGATCGATGAGGGGCGGCACATCCCGCTCAGTAAGTACACGATGATTGACGAGGAACGCGCGCTGGAGATCATCGACCAGATGCGCATTTCGATCCCGGAAGAGATCGAAAAGGCGAATCGGGTGCTTCAGCAGCGCGATCGCCTGATGGCCCAGGCCAATGAAGAAGCGGCGCGTCTGGTGGAACTGGCCCGCGAGCGCGGCGATAGCCTGATCTCCCGCGAAGCGATCGCCCAGGCCGCCCAGAGCCGCGCCGCCAACATCTTGGAACAGGCCCGTCAGGAAGCCGAGGCGATCCAGGCTGATGCTGACAAGTATGTCATGGATGTGCTGAGTGAGCTGGAAAGCCAGCTCATCCGCACGTTGACGGTTGTCCGCAACGGCATCAACACGGTCAATCAGCGTCAGGCGGCTTCCCGCCAGGCGCCAGCCGAAGCCAGCCCGGAAGCGCCTGTACAGCCTTCAGTCGCCGTCAGCGCGGAACAGGCGGCCAACTAAGCCTGGCTGGCGCTGCCGTCAATTTCCCAGAGGGCAATCCCCTTCCCCGGACGGCAGGTTGATTGCTGCCTGTTGATCACCGGACAGGGCGCACCTGTGTGCAGGCGCGCCCTGTTTCGTCCTCTTCGCGGGTAACGAGCACCTCAGTCTTCTGCCTCCGGCGGGAGGTCATTTCCTTCGCTGATCGGCGGCAGGGCCAAGCGCTGCGGGTGGGTGTAGATGCGCATACTGTTCTGCCGCACGTAGCCGATCACGCAGATCTGCCAGGCCTGGGCCAGCCGGACGGTCATGCTGGTGGGCGAGGTGTGGCTGGCAACAAGCGGCACGCCCATCATCCGCGCCTTGTTGAGCATCTCCGAGCTTATACGGCCACTGGTGACCAGGATGCGATCGCGGGTCTCAATGCCCGCCTGGAGCGCCTTGCCGGCGATCTTGTCGATGGTATTGTGGCGGCCTACGTCCTCGGCAACCAGCAGCAGCCCGCTTTCATCGCCCAGGATGGCAGTATGGACTCCGCGCACCCGATTGTAGAGGTGCGCGGCGCTTTTCATCGCCCGCATCAGCTCGAAGATGACTTCCGGCGTGGTAGTCCGGTCGGTCTGCAACGGCGGATGAGTTCGCTGCAGGTCCTGAAAGGTCACACCGCCACTACAGCCAGAGGTCAAGATCATGCGGCGTGGTGGATCGAACCTGTCACGGTTAAGGAAAATATCTACCGCGGTACGGCTGGCGTTGGGGCGGATCAGGCGAATCTCAGCCAGCGAGCGAATCACACCCTCATTGAACAGAAAGCCGAGCGCCAGTGCCTCCTGATCCAGCGGGCTGCACATGAGGGTCGCCAGTTCCTGAGCATTCACGTAGATGCTCAGCAGCAGTTCATCCACGACTCCGCCGGGGACGGCTTCGAGCCGGTCGCCGCTGAGGGTGAGGTAGGTGTAGGGGAAGGCGCCCGGCGTGTTGTCGGCCATGGCTCATTCCACCCGGATCGGTTTCTGGCGGCGGCGCATACCGCGACTGGTCTCCCGGATCTGGTCAGGGCTTAAGCCCTGTTCCAGGCCCCACTCGATCTTGGGTTTGAGGGCGTTCGTCGGGCAGACGCCCACGCACTGCCCGCAGAACACACAGGTGGACTCCGGCATGGGGATGTCGAAAGCAGTGGTGATGTGACTGCTGAAGCCGCGTGCGTCAATGCTCAGGGCGAAGATGTACTGAGCATCTTCCGCGCAGACCTGCATGCAGCGCCAGCACATCACGCACTTGTTGTAGTCGCGGATGTAAAAGGCATTGTCGTCAAGAACCGGATGCTCGCGCCTGCGACCCTCCGGGAAGCGCTGTGGATCAGCGCCATACTCGGCCATATAGCGCTGAATCGCTGGAGCCTGGGAGAGGTCAACAGCCGAATGAAGCATTTCCAGAATGGTGCGGCGGCTCGTCCGGACACGCTCATTGGCGGTTTCTACCACCATACCGTCCTGGCACGGCACGATGCAGGCCGGCTGCAGCAACCGGCCCCTGTTGATGTCTACCACGCACAACCGGCACAGGCCGCGGGGAGTGGTGGCGTCATGGGCGCAGATGGTCGGGATGTCGACGCCGATGCTGCGGGCTGCTTCCAGGATGGTGGTATTGGCTGGCACAGTGACCGACTGTCCGTCGATCGTGAGGGTGACAGTTGAGGCTGGCTCTGCCATACGGCACTCCTCTCTCAGCAATCAGGCATCGCTGCGCTAGGCGGGAAACAACTCCGGCCACTGGCGCATGGCGCTCAGGACGGCTGCCGCCGCCGTCTGCCCCAGCCCGCAGAGCGACGATTCGGTCATCGTTTGCCCGATGTCAGCCAGGCGCTGGCGATCGCCGGGCAAAGGAGTCGCCAGCCGATCCAGGATTTCCTTCTGGCGTTGCGTGCCAAGCTGGCAGGGATAACATTTGCCACAGCTTTCATGCTGGAAGAACTCACCGATCCGGCGCAGCACATCCCGCAGGTCAACGGTATCGTTGAAAACCATGATCGCCCCGGAGCCAAGCGTGCTGCCGATGGCCCGCAGGTCTTCAAACGTCAGGCGCACGTCGATCTCCTCCGGCCTGAGGAATGTCCCTGCCGCGCCACCCATCAGCACCGCCTGCAACTCGCCCACCACACCGCCGCACAGCGCCTCCAGCACATGGCGCAGTGTGACACCCAGCGGGATTTCATAGACTCCGGGCCGTTGCACATGCCCGCTGACAGCTACCAGCTTGATCCCAGTGCTGAGATCAGTCCCCCACTGGCGGAACCAGCGCCCGCCGCGATTGATGATACCGGGGACTTTGCAGAGCGTCTCGACATTGTTGATCACCGTCGGCTTGCCGAACAAGCCGTGCGTGGTCGGGAAAGGCGGCTTGATCCGCGGGTAGCCGCGCTTGCCCTCAATGGCTTCGAACAGGGCCGTCTCTTCCCCGCAGATGTATGCCCCAGCTCCGCGCCGCACCTCCACGTGCAGGGAAAAACCGCTGCCCAGGATGTTCTCTCCTAGGTAACCGGCGGCTTCCGCCTCGGCAATAGCTTGCTGCAGGCGCTCGGTAGCCAGCGGGTATTCCCCCCGGATGAAGATATAAGCCTGCTCCGCGCCAATGGCATAGGCGCAGATCGCCAGCCCTTCCAGCAACAGGTGCGGCCGGATCTCCAGCAGCACGCGATCTTTGAACGTGCCCGGTTCGCTCTCGTCGGCGTTACAGACGACGTAATGCGGGGTGCCCGGCGCCCGCCGCGTGAACGACCATTTGAGGCCGGTAGGGAAGGCCGCGCCGCCGCGCCCGACCAGCCCTGATGCCTCGATTTTGGCGATGACTTCCTCCGGCATCAGGTCGCTCAGCGCCCGCTGGAGTGCAACGTATTCGCCGTATTCGGCCAGCGTTTGCGCCCGGTCGGTGGGCAGGTCTCTGAGCAGCACCCGGGTCATACTGCCGATCACGCCGTTGTGGTGACCCGGCTGCCCGGCCAGAATAGCGTCAATATCGATCGGGGCATACTGCTGCTCGCCTGCGCCCTGGCGGCTAACCAGCGCCGCCGGGGCGTGCTCGCACAGGCCCAGGCAGGTGGTCTGCTCAACCGTGTACTGACCGTCGGGGGTGGTGCCACCGGGGACGGTCCCCAGCCGATCACACAGGGTATGCAGCGCCCGGTCCGCCCCGGCAAGGCCACATGAAGGGCTGGTGCACACCCGGATGATCGTCCGGCCAGCAGGCCGATCGTAGAACATGCTGTAGAAGCCGATGACGCCGTAAATATCCGCTTCGGGGATGTCCAGGGTCTGCGAGAGCACGCGAACGGCTTCCGGGCCGATGTACCCGTAAGCCGTCTGTACCGCCCACAGCGCGGGTAGCAGCGCATCGCGTCCGCGCCCGGCAAAGTCGGCGGCAAGGCGTTCCAGCGTGACCAGTTCCGGGGAGGTTTGATCGACCACAGGGTTACCTCGCTTGGGCAAGGAGGCAGACAGGAGTCTTCCAGGCAGATTCTACTATACTGTAACTGAAGATGATCGGTCTGGGAAGTTCTCTCTAATTGTGGCGACAGTGTCGGATGACCCTCACTGTTGTGGTGGGACAGAATGGTGAATGAGCAATGGGCCGAACGGTGATGATCTACGATGGCCTGTGTGGGCTATGTGTTGGCTCGATGCGGGCGATACAACGGTTAGACTGGCGGGAGCGGATTGACTATCTGGATGCCCAGGACTGGGCAGGGGTTCAGGAACGGCTTTCCGATGCAGCGATATCGCTGACTCAGGAGGCGCTGCTTGGTCTGATTCATGTCGTGACGCCAGATGGCCGGGTGCAGACGGGCTATGCGGGGGTGCGCGCCCTGCTACGTGAATTGCCGCCTCTGGCCTGGCTTTCTCCACTGCTTGGCCTGCCAGGAATTGCCTGGCTGGGACCTCGGGTTTATGGCTGGATCGCCGCCAATCGCTATCGCTTTAATCGCTTGCTGGGGCGCCCCGATCCCTGTCAGGACGGCGCGTGCCGGGTGCACGCCCCCAGGCTGTAAGGAGATAGAGAGAACGCGGGGGATAGGCTGGCGAGGGGGGCTACTGCCATTCCCACACGGGTTCGCCGCTCAGGATGCACCGGATCTGATTGGGGAAACGATCCGGGTCCAGAGGCTTACCCAGGAAGCCGTCGAAGCCGGCCTGCTGGGCGCGTTTCATCTGTTCCTCGCTGGTCTCGGCGGTTACGGCAACGACCAGGGTATTTTGCAACCGGTGATGAGCGCGGATTTTCTCCAGCGCCTGGTAGCCGTCTTCATACGGCAGGCGGATGTCCATCAGGACCAGATCCACACGCGGCAGGGTGTCGGCGAATTGCACAACCTGCCAGCCGCTGG
>JABLXG010000041.1 GCA_013178165.1 Anaerolineae bacterium | reverse complement strand
TGGGCGTGCCTCTGTGGAAAAGGCAGGTCATGTATTGGGCGGTTCGCCTGGGCGGCTGGCTGGCCTGGGACACCAGTCGAAAACGGGAGACGGAGCATGCTTGAAACCCGCGACCGTCAATCCGAGTAGCGCTACCGCAACCGCTGGTACGGCAAGTACCGGGCCTTCGTGCGCGACAACAACGACCCCGAACGCCTTGGCCGGGTCCGGCTGGAGATCCCCGCCGTGCTCGGCAGCGGGCGGGAGAACTGGTCCGAATGGGCCGCTCCCTGTTTCCCCTACGGCGGCAACGACGATACCGGCATGTTCCTGGTCCCCGAGGAAGGTGCCTCGGTCTGGGCCGAGTTCGAGGGCGGCGTCGTCCAGTATCCGATCTGGACCGGGGTCTGGTTGGCCAGGAGCAATCCCGGCGAGCAGCCCGAGGAATCCAAGCGCACCTGCGCGAATGCCTTCTGCCATGACTGCGAGGACAAGGTCGAGCATCAGGCCAACCGGCATGACGATCTCGAACACAAGAAGTACCACGGCCATCCGCCGTATTACTGCCCGCGCCTGAAGGTCCTGCTCAAGACCGAAACCGGCCACACCATCCTGGCCGATGACCGCGACGGCGACGAGCTGCTGCGGATCATCGACCGCGCCGGACAGATCCTCACCATGGAAGGGAAGGTGAAGCCGGAAATGCAGAGCGGCAACGCCCTGCGGCGCGGCACGAAGGACGCCGAGAAAGGCGACCAGCTCGACATCGCCTCGCAGATCGTCGGCTCCCGCGCCCGCATCCAGCTCACCGACCTCTGTCGCCAGCAGGTGATCCTCGAAGCCTGGCAGGACAAGGAGAAGGTCCACATCCTCTCGTGCGACAAGGGCCGCTCCCGCTGGCAGAAGATCCTCATCGATACCACTAAGGGCCGGGAGAAGGTTCACATCTGGGGACTCAACGGCACTCAGGAAATTCTCGTCGATTCCACCGCCGCCGCCGAACAGATCCGGCTCACCGACAAGGCCGGTCAGGTGGTGCGCATGAACGCCGCGCCCGGTCAGGAGAGCATCAGCGCCACCGACAAGTCCGGCAGCCTCGTGTTCATGGATGGGGTGGCCGGAAACATCATCATTCGCTCGACGAACACTGTCTTGATCAACACCTGAAGGAAGCATCGCATGGGAGAAAGAACAACAACGCCCTCCGGACTTTCGGCCAGCGAGGAATTGCTGGCCCGGACCTTCGATCATTGGCGGGAGGAATTCCGCAGCATCCTCGAAAGTCACCGCCGGGAAATCCAGGATCGTCTCGAGAAGATCGAGCGCGAAATCGAGAAGAAATCGGACAAGGAAAACGTCGAGGTGCTGGTCCGCTCGATCTATTCCGATCTGCACCGGCACGCCGAGGAGATCGACCGGCTGCATGCCCGGGTCGGCTCCAAGATGGGGACCGAGACCATGTGGAAGATCGTCGGCCTAGTATTGACCATCGGCAGCACCATCGGCGGACTCGTCGGCTTTCTGATCCATCTGTTGCTGAAGGTGAACCCATGAGCTCCCAGGCGCGACTCGGCGACATCAGCAGTCACGGCGGCGTCATCATCACCGGGGCGAGCCGGACGCTGGACAACGGCATGCCGGTCGCCCGCATGGGTGATCTGCACGTCTGTCCCATCCCTGGGCATGGCGTGACGCCCATTGTGACCGGCAGCTTCGACACCATCACCGAAGGATTGCCCAACGCCCGCATCGGCGACATCACCGCCTGCGGAGCCATCATCGTCACCGGCAGTCCCGACACCATCGACAACTGAGGGGGCCGCCATGAACAATCTCGAACAGCCGCAGGAACCGCAATACTGGGAAGTCTTCCCGAAACTGATCCGGGTCTCGCGATCCCCATTCGTCCAGCGCATTCCGCTCTCGATCCGTGGTCTACCCGAAGCGCCGGTGTTCGAATCGTCCAATCCCGACGTGGCCAGTGTCGATGAGGACGGCAATGTCGAGTGCGGCTTCGTTCCCGGGGCGGCCATGATCCTGGTCTGGGATTCGCCCGAGCGGCTCAGCCTGCGTCACGTCCAGGTCGAGGTCTATGGCGGCGGCGTCTCCGCACCGGTGGAGGTTCCTTCATGACGGATACCGCGTCAGCCTATAACCACTGGGAGGTACAGCCTCGCTCCATTCGGCTCTCCGCTGGCGAGTTCGAGCAACGGGTTCCGCTCTCCCTGCGCGGCGACGTGGACGCCCCGGTCTTTGCCTCCAGCAACCCGGAGGTCGCGGAGATCGGGCCGGACGGTGTCGTTCGCTGCGGCTGGACCATCGGCAATGCCGTGCTCATGGTCTGGCGATCCTCGGTCCGGGACAGCCTCCGTCATGTACTGGTGGAGGTTCGCGATCCGTCCTGGTTCGCCGACCATCCGGACTTTGCCAGCGGAGCATCGGTCTTCCTCAGCGGCATGGTGGTCAACGCCCTCAACACCAGCGGTGTCGGCAACACGCTGATCGAATTCCGCCGCTCGGAAACCGGCCCGGCGGCGTTCCAGACCTTTGCCAACGCCTATGGCAGGTTCGAGCTGTCCGTGCCCGAGGGATTCTATTACGTGGAGGTCACCGCGCCGGGATACATCGCCTGGCATGGCTGGGTGAACGCCGACCCCAACACCTCCGGCGACATCCAGATCGTTCTCTCGCCCGAACTCGACGGCCAGGTCGCCCGCATCGTGTTGCAGTGGGGGCTCAACCCCCGGGATCTTGATTCCCATCTCACCGGACCGACGCCATCGGGCGACCGCTTCCATGTGTTCTATTCCCACACCATCGAAAACGAGGCGGCGGAATTGGACGTGGACGACACCAGTTCCTACGGGCCGGAGACCATCACCATCCATCGGCTCATCCCCGGCGTCTACCGTTACGCGGTCCACGACTACACCAACCGCAACGCCAATCCGAGTACCGGCCTGGCGCAGTCCGGAGCATCGGTGAAGGTATTCCTGAGCGATGGCCGTGAGCAGACCTTCACCGTTCCCAACGCCCCGGGCACGGTCTGGACTGTCTTCGAAATCGACGGCACGACCGGGACAGTGACGCCGGTCAACGCCATGAGCTATCAATCCCAACCCGCCAACGTCGGCATGTAACGGAGGCTGTCCATGATTTCCGAAGAACCCGCCGACTTGCAGGCCACCATCGAACAGACCGATTCCGGAGAACAGCAGTATGTGCTACGGGCGCTCTGCGATCACCTGTCCGGCATCCGTGAGGAGCTTTCCGGCATCCGCACGCTGCTGGAGGCCGGTCACGCCGCCTCGGAGGCGATGCGTGGCCAGGCCCAGGCCTATCTTGAGGCCCAGCAGGCCAGGACCCAGGAGTACCTGGAGCAGGTACAGATCGAGCCGGAGCCCGATTTTTATCCCTTTGTCGAACTGCCTGCGGGCACCGAACCCAGGGATCTGCCGGACGGCAACCGGCTCTTCACCTTGCCCGACGGCATGATCCTGCGGACCACGGATGACCAGCGAATCTGCGTTATCGACGCAGGGGAACAGCACGTCGTCACCCCCGGACCCGGCACGGCCATCGAGGTCGCCCCGGGACGCCTTTACACCCTGGCCGAGTCCTATCTGCGTTCGACCCAGGAGGCGGCCGGTGTCAGCGGACTGCCTGCCGGGATCGAGCCGACCGCCATGGGCGCGGAACGCTTCGCGGTGGATCTACCCGAGGGCATCCGTCTCGACGTCGATCACCGGGAGCGGTTCATCACCCTCATCAATCCGGCCGGACCTATCGACATCATCGGCATCGGCCGCATCGAGGGCATCGGCGAAACCATCGCTGTCCGTCTGCTCTCCGGCGGAGCCAAAGGATTCCAGTGCGGCCAGTCCGACCACGGCGGGCTGATCGAGGCGGACGGAACCATCCATCTGGGACTCAAGAGCGGTCTAGATCTGGTGGTCCGGTTCCAGGGAGAAGCCATCGACGACGGCGCACCGGAAAATGGCTGCTCGGGACAGTGCGGCCTCGACTGCGAGGAGCGTAACTGATGAGCTACGACTTTCTCGGCAAGGGGCTGCGTTACCCGTTCCGGTTTCAGTCGGTATCCGGCGGCACCCAGGTCTCGACCGCCACCTCGCGGGAGCACGAGCATATCCGCGAAAGCATCCTGCAGATCCTCGGCACCCGGATCGGCGAACGGTTCATGAATCCGGAGTTCGGCTCCCGGCTGAAGGATCTGGTGTTCGAACAGAACGACGAGGTGCTCAAGGGCCTGCTGCGCCATTACGTGATCGACGCCATCAAGCGCTGGGAAAAGCGGGTGATCATCACGGAGGTACACTTCGACGACCGGCCGCTGAACATCGACGGCAACCTGCTACTGGTGCATATCGCCTACCGGGTGATCCAGAGCCAGGTGGACGGCAACCTGGTCTATCCCTTCTACAGAGAAGACCCGAACAATCCCGCGCCCAGCTATCCCCAGCCGGAGCCCGAGCCAGAACCGCCGCCGGTGCGCAGCGTGCGCCTGTCGCCGGACGTGCGCACGCTGTTCAATCTGCTCTGGTTCGACGCGGCCGAGATGAGCCCCGATCCGGACGACTCCTTGATCTGGCCAGCCGGGGAATACGAAGTCGCCTACATCGAGGGAGCCTTTCAGGACCGCAACGGCAAGTGGATCGTCAGCGATCCGGGTGACAACCACGGCCATTACCTGACGTTCGAGGGAGCGCCAGAAACAGAAGCGCCCCAGGCCGAGCACGCCCTCTATCTGGCCGCGAGCGGTCTAGGCTTCGACACCCAGAGCCAGGCGGAAGACAACGCCGCTGGCACCGTTCACCGGATCACCACGTTGGAGCCGGGCCGCATCGGTCTGTTCTATTTCGAGGGCAAGAAGGAATCCCACTACCTCAACAACACATCCGGGCAGCCCAATCCCGTCTGGCAACTGCGCGGCCCGCTCTGAGGCATCCCGCCTCCGACACATCCAGGCCCCTTCCGGTAAGTAACCGGCGTGGCGAGAGCATCAGGCGCTCTCGCATAACCGCCGAAAACCGGAGAGACCATGGGCCGCGCAAGCATCGGATACATCAACAAGGATTACGAATCGATCCGTCAGGAGCTGCTGGCGAAGATCCCGCAGCTCACCGACCGCTGGACCGATTTCAACCACTCCGATCTCGGCGTCGTCCTGCTCGATCTGTTCTGCGGCGTGGGCGACATGCTGGCCTACTACCTGGACGCCCAGGCGGCCGAGGCCTTTCTGCCCACGGCCCGCCAGCGCCAGAACGTCATCAACCTCTGCAAGCTCATCGGCTACCGGCTGGATTCGCCGGTGGCCTCCACCACCACGCTGCGTTTCCGGCTCTCCGCCCCGCTCGGCAAGGATCTGACCATTCCGGCGGGAACGGCCTGCCGCGCCTTGCTGAGTGACGGCGAGGCGGATTTCGAGACGGTCGAGGACGGCCTGCTCCCGCGAGGCCTACTCTCGGTGGACATCCCGGCCCGGCAAGGCGTGCGCCGCACCGAGACCTTCACTTCGACGGGGCTGCCATTCCAGCGCATCCGCCTGACCGGCGACGTCATCGCCCAGGGCACCATCACCGTTACGGTGGGGGACGACGCCTGGAGCGAGGTCGATCACTTCCAGGACAGCCTGGCCGACAGCCGCCATTTCATGGCCGACCTGGACGCCCTCGACATCTCCACCCTGATTTTCGGCGACGGACAAAGCGGCGCTGTACCCGCTCAGGGAAGCGCCATCGCCGTCAGCTATCTGCAGACCATCGGGGACCAGGGCAATCTCGGTCCGAACCGGATCACCCAACTGCTGAGCCCGGTCTACCTGAACGGCGGCCAGGTCTCCCTGACCGCCACCAACCCGGTACCCGCCACCGGCGGCGCTTCGCGGGAAGCCCTCGAACACGCCCGCCGACAGGCACCGGCGGAGCTGCGCAGTCTCTGGAAAGCCGTCACCCTGGAGGATTACCAGGCGCTCGCCGAAGGTTACCCAGGCGTCGCCAAGGCCAAGGTGCTCGACACCAATGCCTGTCAGAACATCCGCTATTACAACGTTCAACTGGCCATCGCCCCCAACGGCGGCGGAATGCCCTCGGCGCTGCTCAAGCGGGACCTCGCCGAGTTTCTCGAACGCCGCAAGGTCATCACGGTCGAGATCAACCTGTTCGACCCGATCTATCGGCCCGTTTCCATCGACGCCGAGGTCTACATCTGGCCCGGTGAACCGCTGGAAAACGTGCGCAGCCGCATCGAAACCGCGCTCACCGATTTCTTTTCCTTTGACCAAGTCTCCTTCGGTCAGACCATTCACTTCTCCGACCTGGTGGCGCTGATCGATGGCGTGCGTGGCGTCAGCCACATGCATCTCTACGCGCCCCAGCAGGACATCGAGCTGCGCCACGGCGAAATCCCGGTTCTCGGCAGTGTCAACCTCGATCTGCGGAGGGCCGGTTGATGTCGGATTGGTTCAAGGACAATCTGCTCGGCCTGCTGCCGCCGCTTTACGAGCACAACGACGAGGCCGGTGACCTGCGCACCTTTCTGAGCCTTCCCGCCGGAACGCTGGACGAGCTCAAGCAGGCCATCGACGACTTCCCGACCATCTTCGATGTGGATCATTGCGACGAGCGCTTTCTGCCGCTGCTGGCAAGGCTCGTCGGCCTCGAAGTGGACGGCACCTGTTCGCCAGACTGCCAGCGCCGCCGCGTGCGGGAGGCGGTCGAAATCTATCGCCGCAAGGGCACCATTCCGGCCATCGAACGCGACTTTAACGCGCTCGGTTGGCAGGGGGAACTCCAGGAGACCTTCCGCTCGGCGCTGCGTCTCAATGCCCGCTCCCGACTCAGCAACGCCAAGCTGCCCGGGCTGGTGTTCAGCCTCGGCGTGTTTCGCGTGCTGTGTCTCAACCAGACCGAGGGGCTGCGCGACGCCCTGGTGTTTCACCACCCGGCGGGCACGCGCTGTTTCTGGCTCCAGTTCCTCCTGGAATGGATCGAAGGCGGCGCGATGCTCGACTTCGGGCATGCCAACGCCGTGCGACGGATCGTGCTGGCGTTTCTCGACGAGACCTTCGTCCTTAGCCGCTCCTCGCTCGGTTCCTGCCGTCACCTGACCAACAAGCAGAGGGCCTGGGAGCTGCTGCAACTCACCAGTACCACGGAGATGCTCCCGGAAATCGACCGGGCCACCGTGAAGGTCTCCCGTTTTCACGGCAGCCAGAACCGGATGCGCCTGAACCACAAGGCCCTCAACGACTGGCGGCTTCCGTACACCCGCGTCGGCGAGGATCGGGTTTCCTTCTGTACGCCCATCTACACCGGCCGCGACTTCGAAGGGGATGTGCTGGAAAGCGGCTTCGGGCTCGGCGAAAGCCATCTCAACCGCAAATCGCTGACCCATGGCGAGACCGAGCTGCGCTACTGCTTTCGGCAGAAGGACTTCTTTTTCGACACGCAGGCGGAACCGGTCGAACGGGCGGAAGCCAAGTACGACCTGCGCCTGCCTCTGGAATCTCGGCACCGCCTCTGTTTCCAACTTGGCCGCGCCAGGCTCAACGAAGGTCTCGATCTCACCGCCAACCAGGGCGGCATCAGCAATCTGCTGCTCGCCTCCACCGCTGGCTGCGACGCGGACGTCACCCTGGCCGTCGACCGGATCGACCGATGGCGGCGGAGAGGGCCTGTGTTCCGGCTCAACGCGAACACCCTGAACACCCGGTATCTGAGCAATGCGAATCTGACCGGCGAACGGGCCTCGCTTGAAGTCTACGTGGACACGGGCTCTCTCCAGCGCCATCGGGTCGAGACCATGAAGCTGGGCGCGAGCCCGCTCAATACCACCGGCCTGCGCCTTTCCGTGGACCGGACCCGCCCGATGCGCGTGAGCCGCATGCGCCTCAACCAGGCCGGATTCCGCTGGTCGCGGCCGTCCTACCGCTGGCTGTTCCGTCAGCAGGATCTGCATGCGCCGACGCAGGCCGGGTTCGAGGCCGCCACCAACAACTATCGCGCCACCCAGTGGCCCACCTGAAGGAGAACCCATGGCGATTCACCTCTATCTTGACGAAGCGCTGACTCAGCAGATTTCCGAGGGGGATTTCAGCCGCCCCGAGGCCGAGAGCTACAACGGCACCGACGGCGACATCAAGGATCGGCAGCTCTACGTCGCCAACGAGCAGACGAGCCTCCCCTCGGCCATCGACGCGACGCAGACCTCCATCGCCCTGGCCGAACCGCGCTTTGCCGACGGCGAACTCATCATCATCGACGGCGAGCAGATGCTCGTCGAAAGCGGCGGCGGCACCGCCAATCTCACCGTGCAGCGGGGCGTGGCCAACACCGCTGCGACCGCGCACGACGCTGGGACGACCGTCTATTCCGGCTACGACTACACCGGGCTGGTGCTCGATCCCATCGACGAAACCGGCACCGACGAAGCGGTCTGGTACCGGCTGGCCCTGACCCAGGCCGGACTCGACACCGCCACTCAGGGCGCACCGCTCAATCTCGGTGACAAGGCCTTCCAGCAGACGCTGTCTTTCTGGCGGCGTTGCACCGTGCTCCCGGGCACGCCGGTGCAAAACAAACTCGACATCAAGCTGCGCCTGACCGGCACGGAAAACCCAATTCTCTAAGGAGGCCGCCATGGCATACCACAGCATTCAAGGACTCGCCCACGGTCGGCTCGACCTGCTCAATCAACTGCGGACCTTCCTGGTGACCACCACCGGCTGGACCCTGCACGACGACCAGTCGGCCGACCCGCAGCCGTATTTCGTCTTCAAGTCGCACGGGGAATCCGGGGCCGAGGACGTCTATCTGCAGTTCCGTATCAGCACCACCTCCGGGCGGATTCACGTCGCGGCATTCCAGTATTGGGACGCGGCTACCCACACCGGCGTCAACGAGGCGTCGCACACCAGTTACACCTACCTGCGGGTGGAGGACAGCGCCGACTTCATCTTCTGGCTGTTCGCCGATCTCGACCACGTCTTCGTGGTGACCAAGCTCATCTCCACCTACTACGGCCATTACAGCGGACTGCTGAAACGGTTCTGGTCGGGGGCTGTCGCGCTCACACAGGCGGCGGTCACTGCAGGAAGCGGTGTGGTGCTTCAGGTCAACGACGCCACCGTAGTCACACCCGGACAAGACTATGTGATCAAGGACGACGCGGGCATCGAACGCGTACGAGTGAGCGCCATCGACACCGCCGTCACGCCAAACACCATCACCGTCGAAACCCTCGTTCGGGATTACGCCTCGGGGGCCAAGATCGGCGAGGACCCGCAGCCGGTCATCAACAGTTACTACAACGCGCCGGGCACCTTCTACGCCGTGAACAAGTTCGACGGCTGGACTTCCGCGTCCGGTCAGCAGGGTCGCTGCGGTGCGGCAAATGGCGGGCTCCAGGGCGAAACCGATCCGGAGATGCGCTACGGCACCACCATCCTCTTTCCCTGGCTCGCCTCGATGTCCGGCTCCGCCGCCTACCAGGAACTGCGCGGCGAACTCATCGAGATCTTCGCCGTGGGCGGCGGCAACGTCGCCTCTGAAGACACCATCCAGATCGGAACAGACAGCTACCGCGTGTTCAACCTGACCACCGGCGGCTGGTGCGCGGTGAAGGAGTAACGCCATGGCAACGCATAGCGGAAAGCTCAAATTCGTCACCACGATCACCGGCCAGCGACGCCCGGAAACGCTCCTGTCCATGAACCGTGGCCAGGCTCTCAAGCTCTGCGGGAGGATTCGCCGTGGCCGTGCATAAGGGACAACTGGCATCCATTACCACCCGCCGAGGCATCCGGCGGCCGGATCTGCTCGCCATCGGCGCGGCGCAACCCGGAGCGCTTTTCGAGCTGTTTTCCGGAGCACCGGCCAGGCGCACGGTGATGATCCGGGCCGACAGCGCGGTGCGGGTCGCCCATCGGCTCGAACGACGATCCGACCTCGCGCTTCGCGTGAACAACCGCCTGAACCGGAGCGCCGACCTGTGGCTCGTCGTCCATGGCCGTCTGGGCGTCGATGCCGTCGCGGCGGTGCGGGTGACGCGCCCCTGGCTGCGGAGCATCGACACCAGCTTCCGGACGTCCGGCGCACACATCAGCCGATCCGACACCGTTCAGCGCATCGCGATCCCGGCCGGGCTGCTGGCCGACACGAGCCAGATCCTGTTCGCGGTGCTCATCGATCAAGACCACGAAATTCAGACCTAAAGGAGAACAGCAATGGCACTGGGACTCATCGTTAAAACCGGCCGGATACTGACGGCCAAACTCCTCCTCGGCCAGGCCGTGGACGGCATCACCCACTGCGCCATCGGCGACGGGGATACAAGCTTCACCGACCCGCAGAATCCGCCCGCGCCGGACATCGGCCAGACCGGGCTCAGAAACGAACGCGCCCGCAAGCGCTACTACAAGCGAACCTTCCTCAAGGAGGACGCCGAAGGGGCGCTGTTGGTCAACGGCGTGCGCTACCTCGAAACCGGCGAGGAGACCAACACCATCGGCATCTTCTTCCGCTTCGACGAGGCGGAGGCCAACGGCATCACCATCCGCGAATACGGCTTCTTCGGCGGCGACGTGCAGTACACGGTCAGCGTCACCGGGGATCTCGCCATGGGCGGCGTGTTCCATCAGGACACCAACCCGACCGGCGAGGTGCTGCGCCCGGGCTACCTGTACGAGGTGAAGAACATTCCCGACTTCAACAAGATTTCCGACACCCGCGTGGAGCTGGTCGGGATCATCAAGATCTAACTGGAGGATTCAAACATGAGCATCTCACGCGAGACATTCGACCCGACCAAGAACTACAAGCGCATCCGCTACCATCAGGATCGCGACCTGCTGGATTCCGAACTCAACGAACAGCAGGACATCATCAACCTGGAGCGGCGCAAGATCGCCGACATCCTGTTCAAGGAAGGCTCCATCATCATGGGCCTCGAGGTCAGCGCGGCCGCCAACGTCCTGACCCTGGCCCCGGGCGTGGTCTACATCGACGGCCATCTGGAACAGGTGAGCGGCGCGACCCTGACCTATGATCCGGCCACCGCCAGCGGAGCCGATTACGTTTACGTGGAGCTGCTGAAGTACAACTACGGCTACACCCAGGACCCGGCCCTGATCAATCCGGCCACCGGCGAGCCCACCGCCGAGCGGGAAAAATGGGTTCTCTCTCTCAAGGCGACGGATACCAGCGGCCAGACGCTGCCCAACAACCTGGCCGAGCGTCGGGTGATCCCGATCTACAAGTTCGAGCGCGAGAGCGGAGACGTCACGCCCACGGTGCAGGAGAAGTCCAACCTCTACCTGCGGGATCTGTTGGGCACGCTGCCGGGCAGTCGGATCACCGTCTCCTCGATCACCGAGGATCAGCTCTCATTCGCCGCCGCCGAGGGGCTCAATTCCCTGATTCAGAACCTGGCCGAGCGCACCTTCGACCAGGCCGGAAGCTACCTGGTGCGTGGCTTCGACACCTTTATCGGCGGCGTCGACGACGACAGCGTGGAGGCGATCACCAACGCCGGACGCGCCTACATCCAGGGCTTCCGCCATCAGCGCGATCTGCCCACCTCGACCCTGGTGCCCAAATCCATCGCCACCAAGTCGGTGCGCGGCGAGCAGAAGACCTTCGACATCAACAAGCGCCGCTATCCGGTCAACTCCACGCCGCTCAAGGAGACGACCCAGGTGGAGGCCATCGTCGAGATCACCCGCAACGTCACTCGGGGCTCGGTGGGCGGCGGCGAAGACCTGCTCGACCCCAATCCGGTGGTGGACATCCTCGAGGTCAGCCAGGGGGCGACCATCTTCCAGGAAGGCGTGGATTGGCAGCAGTCGGGCAACCATGTCGACTGGCTCGGCTCCGGCAACGAACCGGCCATCGGCACCACCTACACGGTGCGCTGGACCTACACCAAGCAGATGATCAAGGGCACCGACTACGTGGACAGCGGCTGGTTCGGACAGGCCAACCATCCGGCGGCCGGAAACTACTTCTATCTGGTGACCGCCTACAACGCCACCGGCGAGACGGCCTTCAACGCCGCTGCGGTCATTGCCCGGGCCACCGCAGCCGGGGAGATGAACAAGCTCTCCTGGCTGCCGGTCAGCGGCGCGACCGGCTATCGCGTCTACCGGGCCTCCACAAACGGCGCACGCACAGACTACAAGCGTCTGATGGAGCTGGGCAGTGAGGCGCTCTCCTACGTCGACGACGGCGTCGAGGAGATCGGCACCGCTTCGCCTCCGGCCACCAACACGGCCGGACTCACCATGTCGCCGGTTCAGCTCGAGCTGGGCAACCTCAACGTGATCAATTTCGGGCGCGGCAGCCTCGGCGATCAGCCGGTGAACGGCTCCAACTGCAGCCTGGACTATGACTATTACCTCGGCCGCCGCGACATCGTTTACGCCACCACCACCGAGATCAAGCGGCTGGAAGGGGCTCCTGCGGATTTCCCGAAGCTGCCCATCGTCCCGGAAAACGCCCTGGGGCTGTGTAGTATCGATTGCCCGCCCAACTCCACCGACATGGAGATCCGCAACTTCGGCCTGACCCGCATCACCATGGACCAGATCCACGACATCATTCAGGACGTCGAGGACCTGAAGTACAACGATGCCCAGTACCAGATGAACAACGAGCTGCAGAACCGGGACGCCCAGACCAAAAAAGGCATCTACTCGGACGACTTCTCGAACACCGCCCAGTCGGACATCTACCACGCCGAATGGGACGCCCGGGTCAACGAGATCGCCCGTTTCGTCGCGCCGGACCGCATTCCGCACTCCACGGTGCTCTCGGTCGATCAGGCGGGCAGCAACGCCAGCTTCTTCGGCAGTCTGGCGCTGCTGCCGGGCAACGAGACCGTCCTGGTGGAGCAGAACGACTGGTCCGAGGAGCGCAACATCAACCCCTACGCCGTGTTCGACAAGCCCCCGGCCATGCTGCAGATCACGCCCAACCTCGGGCGGCGCGGCCAGACCGGCATCGCCGTCACCGGCATCAACTTCACCCCGAGCAAGTCCGGCATCGTGCTGCGCTGCGACGGCCAGGTGATGGCCAGCAACCTGATCAGCGACGAGGCCGGTCGGGTCAGCGCCTCCTTCACCATTCCGACCAACGCCCGCAACGGCAACCGGATCGTGGAGATGGCCGATGGCGTCTACTCGGCCCGGGCCAGCCTGCAGATCAACGATCCGCTGGTCATTACCCGCATCGAGCGCATCATCGAAAACCGCATCATCCGCGTGCCCGTGGTGCAGGTGGTCTGGCGCACCCAGACCATCTTCGTGCCCCGCGATCCGCTGGCCCAGACTTTCAGCTTCACCCAAAACCAGGTGATCTCCAGCATCGGACTGCAGTTCACCGCCAGGGACCCGAGCATCCCGGTCACGGTGCAGATTCGCGGCGTCACCACCGGTCTGCCCAACGGCGTGGTGTTCGCCGAGAAGGTGCTGGCCCCGAACGAGATCAGCCTGAGCGGCGAGACCCGCATTCGCTTCGACGACCCGTTCTACGCCGAGGCCAACACCAGCTATTCCGTCGTGCTGCTGACCAACAGCACCAATTACAAGGTCCGCACCGCCACTCTTGGCAAGATGGGCCGCTGGGGCATCATCACCCGGCAGACCTACATGGAAGGCGTGCTGCTGGAGAGCTCCAACGCCGAGACCTGGACGCCGCTCAACGGCTCCGACCTGGCGATGAAGATCTACGGCTACAACTTTCAATCCGAGGGCATGATCCGCTTCCAGCCGATCACCGGCGTGCAGTTCTCCGATATCAACCTCGACGAATACTCGGCCATCCCCCAGGGCACCGGCCTCGACTGGGAATACTCCACCGACGGCGGCGTGACCTGGGACGCCATGGTTCCCGCAGAGGAGGAGCGGCTGCCCAACCTCGCCACCCGGGTCCAGATCCGCGTGCGTCTGAGCAGCTCGCTTTCCAACGACACCCCGGCCATCAACTTCCGCGATGTCAACCTGGTGGGCTACCTCAACAAGACCACCGGGGCCTACCTGACCCGCGAGAACGAGCTGACCCAGGGCGTGGAGTCGACCAAGGCCTATGTGCAGATGCAAATCCCCAGCGGCACCACCCTGCAATGGTTCGCCAGCAACGACGGCGGCCTGACCTGGGAGGCGATGACCATCCAGGACACCCGGCCCATCGACGAGAGCTGGACCGAGTACACCCTGGTGCGCACCTTCACCGACAACACCGGCAACAAGGTCCGCTACAAGGCCGAAATGACCGGCACGCCGCTGATCTACCCGCGCATCCATTCGCTGGGCGCGACCCTGAGCTAAGGAGGCACAGCCATGATCGTTCGACGCAAAGGCGGCCTGACCGAGTTCATCCCCACGCCGCAAGAGAAGCGCGATGGCCTGATCCGCGACCACGCCCTGGGCCTGCTGGAGAATCTGCACCAGCGCCTGGCGCGGCTGGAACGGGCGTCAAAGCTCCCGGCCACCGAAGCGGAGGCCTTCACGGCGCTGCTGGCGCGGATGCGGGCCGACGAGTCGCGCAACCTCGAGCTGCACGCCAGCCTGATCACCTCTGATACCGCTTCCGGCTGACCGGCTCACTGCCACCACCAACCCAGAAACCCCGGATACGGCCAGCCCGTTCCGGGGTTTCTGCCGCCTGTGCGCCGCCCAATCCAGCCAAGTTCTCAAGTCATTGAAAATAAAGGTGTTAAATGTCGGCTTCGGCTGTTCTTCTACTTGATTTGTGTCCGGAAAGAAGCATTCATTCATGGTGTAAGCGGAGGCTAAAAAGCCTTGCCTGACAACGACTTAGAAGCGCCATGAACGACGGAGGCACGCATGAACCTGAAAGAGATCCACTACGGGATCGAGATCGAGACCGTAAAACGCACCCGGGAGCAAATCGCCTGGGCCATTCACTCGGTGGTGGGCGGCACGGTCCGCCATGTCGGCATCCCCAGCAGCTACGACCCCTGGGAGGTCGAGGACCTGCGCGGCCGCGTCTGGAAGGTAGTGGGGGACGCCTCCCTGACCAGCGTCCCGGCCCATCTGCGGGCCGAGGTGGTCAGCCCGGTGCTCGGCTACGACGACATCCCGCAACTGCAGGAGGTGGTCCGGGCCATCCGCCGCGCCGGGGGCAAGATCAACAGCCAGTGCGGCATCCACATCCATATCGACGCCGCGCCCTTCGACGGCAGGCACCTGGGCAACCTGGCCAAGATCATCTACAAGCAGGAGCCGCTGATCCTCCACGCCCTCGGCATCAGCCGCGACCGGCTCAACCGCTACACCCGGCCGGTCAGCGACGAGCTGATCCAGCGCATCGAACAGCATCGACCCCGCACCAAGGACCAGCTCAACCGCATCTGGTACGGCTACCACAACCGCCAGCCCCAGCACTACGACAACAGCCGCTATCACGGGGTCAACCTGCACAACGTCTGGTACCGGGGCACGGTGGAGTTCCGCTGGTTCGAGGCGACCCTTCACGCGGGGCGGATCAAGGCTTACCTGCAATTCTGCCTCGCCGTCGCAGCCAAGGCGCTCAACGGCCGGGCCGCCTCCAGCCGCAAGCGGGACTTCGATCCCCAGAGCGCCAAGTACGACTTCCGGGTCTTCCTGCTCCACCTCGGCCTGATCGGCGACGAGTTCAAGACCGCCCGCAAGCATCTGATGGCCAACATGCCCGGCGATGCCGCCTTCAAGAACGGACGGCCCAAACCGGAGGACGTCCTTCCGGACGAACCCGAAACCACCACTCTCACCAACGAGGCCGGGCAAGTTCCCGGCCTCACTGTTTAAGGAGGTGACCCATGAAGATTCTGATCCGCTCCACCACGCTGGACGGCGAACCGATCCCCGGCAGCGGGGAAACCCTGCAGGCCGCCGACTGCCTCGAAGTTGTCGAGCTGATGCGCGGCCAGACGCCATTTACCGCCAGCCGAGCGCCCCGGGACTACATGACCGAAGTGCTCTCCGGCATCGAAGGCGGGCCGACCCAGCCGTTGCCGGAAGACGCCGCCGCTGCGGCCGCCGAGTTTCTCACCCGTCTGGCCCGGCACGGCCTGATCGAGTTCCTGCCCGACGACAAGGCCAGCGACCACTGGCCGGAACGCTTCCTCGAAGCCCTGGAGACGGTGCGGCTCTCCGGACGCACCAACATGCTCGACCACCCGGAGGTGACCCGCCTGACCGCTGAGATGGGCTACCCGGATGTGGCTGAGTGGCTGGCGGACCACCGGCGCGAATACGCGACTTTCGTCCTCGAAGGGACGAGACCGCTCGGTAAGAACTTCGGCGGCAAGGAGGACCCGTCTCCATGTGCGGACAAGTAGGCATCATCTTCGGCCGCAAGGGCGAGCGCGGCCACGAGCTGGCCATGCAGGACAAGGCGCTGGAGTTCGAGAAGCTGCGCGGCGCCACCCGCATGGCTGAGATCAACGCCGCAGCCGATGCGGCCTGGAACAGCGGCGCCGTCGAGGCCTTGCGCGAGGCCGTCACCGCCCAGGGACGGCATTCCCGCGCCAAATGGGCCGATGCACTGTCCATTAGCGTGCGGCCGGTGATCACCTACTGGTTCATGGCGCTCTACTGCGCGGCCAAGACCGCCGCCTTCGTCGGCGCCGTCGATGCAGGCGTCGATTGGATGCCGGCCGTGCAGGCCGCCTGGACCGAAGCCGACCAAGCCCTGTGGGCCGGCGTGCTGAACTTCTGGTTCATCGGGCGCGTGTTCGACCGGGTGAGGCCATGAGCCAAATTCCCCAGGCAGCCATCGCCCTGGCCAAGCGCTTCGAGGGATTCGAGCGTAAGGTGAAGCGCGGAATCGAGATCACTGCCGTTCCCTATATCTGCCCAGCAGGGTTCTGGACGATTGGGTACGGTCATCTCTGCGATCCCAAGCATTCGCCGATCACGGAGGCAGAAGCTGAGGTCTATCTGGCGCGCGACCTGCAATCGGCACTCGCCGCGACGCTGCGCTACTGCCCGGTGCTGGCCACGGAGCCAGAAAGCAGGCTCGCTGCCATCGTGGATTTCACGTTCAACCTTGGCGCTGGGCGGTTGCAGACATCGACGCTGCGACGGCGCGTCAATCAGCGGGATTGGACTGCTGCGGGCCAGGAGCTGCGCCGGTGGGTCTATGGGGGTGGAAAGGTGCTGCCCGGGCTCCTCGCGCGACGAGAGGCTGAGATTTCCTTACTAGACACCAAAGTGTAGGGCATCGAGTTTCTGCGGCGCGAATACTTCATGCATCCCATCGTCATTCTTTGCCAGTCCCCAGATGCCCTCAACTCCAGATCAGATGCCAGGTTGCAACTCCACGCGCACTTCCCGTGGCTTACCGGCCCGCTCAACTGACAAGACCACAACATCTCCTACCTTTCGGTCGTCAAGCCGTGCGAGCAGCTTGGCGACATCGTCGACGGGAGCACCATCTATGCCTGTGATCCGGTCTCCCGGCACGATGCCTTCCGGGCCCACGGTAACACCGTTCAGCCCCGCCTTTTGTGCCGCTGAGCCAGGGGCGACACGGAGCACAAACACGCCTTGGGTACTGGTCAGTGCCTGCAATCGGCGGTTGAGCTGCTCGTCTACCTCGATCCCAAGCGCCGGACGGATGTATTTGCCGGTCTTGATGAGTTGTGGCACCACACGCATGACCGTGTCCACCGGCACGGCGAAGCCGATCCCAGCCGATGCACCGGAAGGGCTGTAGATCGCTGTGTTGATGCCGATCAGGCGGCCGGCCGAATCGAGCAACGGCCCACCCGAGTTGCCGGGGTTGATGGCGGCATCGGTTTGAATCAGGTGTTCGATGGTCACTCCGCCAGATTCCCCGGGCAGCGATCGATCGAGCGCGGACACGATGCCGTTGGTGAGTGTCCAATCCAGGCCGAAGGGGTTGCCGATGGCGAACACCTTTTGTCCCACCTTGAGGTCTGCGCTGGTGCCGACCGGAACGGCGGGCGGGCGCTGGAAACCGACGCCGATTTTGAGCACCGCGATATCGTGGGCCGGACTCACGCCGACCAGCGCGGCTTGGTAATCGCGGCCGTCGGCCAGTTTGACAGTGGCCTCCGACGCCCCCTGAATCACATGAAAGTTGGTAACGACATGACCGGCGTCATCCCAGATGAAACCCGAACCCGTCCCGCGCGGCACGGAAAAGACGTTGCGCGTCCAGACATCTCGTACCAGTTGGGACGTCGTGATGTAGACCACCGATGCCCGGGATTTCTCGAACAGTTCGATGGTGGCCTGTTCGTCAGCGGCCAGATCGCCACGCGGCGTGACGGTGCGCTCAGCGGCTTGGCGCGGGCTGAACCAGGCCTCGATGGCGGGCAGGAACTGCCAGAACAGCATGAGTGCGGCAACGCACGCAGTGATGAAGAGCCACCGCCGGACGAAATGATCCGGAGCTGGGCGTTGTGGGTAAGGATCGTGGTAAGCCATGGCGGGGGTTCCTTTCGAGTGATTTAGCGCCAAAGGCCGCTCAGGCCCCGGCGTGGCGGGCGCATCGGGGCGAACGACCTTGGCGCGAGATATTCCGTTTGGAACGGCAGGGCCTGCGATGGCTGAGGCGCCAACGCCATCAGGCGCGCGATACGATCCTCTGTCGCCGGATGCGTGCGCAACCAGGACGGTTCGGGATTCCCCCAGCCGGGCAACAACCAGGCTCGCCACGAGCGGCTCACCCGCTCGATCTTCGCCAGCGCCGAGGCGAGCCCGTGCGGATCTCCCGTCAGCTCTACTGCCATCCGGTCGGCATCGAACTCTCGCACACGTGACAGACCCAACTGTGCGAGCAGTGCCAGTTGCGGCGAAGCGGCCAACAACAGTAAGCCAATCCAGTTAATTTCTGCTGCACCGACCAGCAAGGCTGGCATGCTGATCAGGAGCGCGACCTGACCCAACAACGCCAGCAGGTTCGTGAGCCGGCTGATCGAATCGGCCAAGCCCATGACACGAAGATCTTCTTGAGCGATGTGCGCGACTTCATGCGCCAGCACGGCTTGCAGTTCGCGCATACTCAGGCTGCGGAGCAGGCCATCGGTGAGGGCAATGGAGGCAAGGCGCCTGGAGCCGGTGGCAAAGGCATTGACGATGTCGCTGGGCACATAGTACGGAACCGGCGTGTTCGGCAATCCTGCGCGAGCTGCGAGCGCTCGCAGCAACGACCAGATTGCGGGGGCTTCATCAGGGCGCAAGGGACGGGCGCCATACAGACGCAAGGTCATCGCGGAGGCGGCGACAGGTTCGATCAGCAGGGTCAATGCGCATGTTGCCAGTGCCAGCCAAAGGCCAATCTCGCCGAACAGCAGACTGCCAGCGGCAGCTGCGATCCCCACCAGGGTCAAAACCAGCAGCGCGGTTTGAAAGCGATTGAGCCAGCGGTGCCTCGACCTGGCATCGTGTCGGCCGACTAGACCATAGGGGGTCATGCCTCCATTACTCGCTCTTGCGGTCATCGCGTTCACGCATGAGCCAATAGGTCAGACCCAAGGCCAGTACCGTCCCCGCCAGCGCGGCCACTTTGACAGGATCAACGTCGGGTTCTAGGATGATGAACTTGCGGGCCAGTGCCAGGATCGCGATCAGAATGACGGTCTTGACCTGGATGATGCTTTCCTTGCGCAGAGCCACTTTGACGATCGAATGCTTAAATTCCATGGCGATCAGCAGCGTCATGGTGGCACCGAACACCAGCTGGAAAACCTTATGATCCAGTGGATTCAGCGCATCCATGACGAGCAGTGTGAACACCAGCCGAATCAACTGAATCAGCGAAATCACAATTACCAACGCGATGACGCCCGAAAGCGTGATGGCAACGACCTGCTCGAAGCGCTCGTAAACCGTCATCAACCGCCACTGGGAGCGTATCTCGTCAAGGGCCGTGTGGCCAGATTCTTTATTCATAAGCGTTGCGCTCTCTCTTTCAATGAAACGTTAATGGAACGGAGAGTCCGAGAAGACGACTCGATCACACCTGAATCACCGGGGCAATTGCGAAGCCACCCAGCGCATAATGCCCTGCGCGCCCGTGGCGCCGCCGATGGGTGGATCAGCCTCTTGCACGTCAACCCTTCGTCCCATGCATGGCATCAATCCGGCTTCTGGTCCGGCGGCAGCAATCCCAGCAGATCCGCCTGCAAATGTTGCAACTTGTCGATGCCAGCCCTCAATGCCTCGACACGGCCGGCATTTTTCATTTCACTCAGGGTGTGAGCCAACTGCTGGATGCTCTGATGCAGGACATCGACCTGATCATTGGGATCCTTGCCGAAGAACGTAGGGCGACCACTTTGATCCCGCCAGTATTGGAGTGTTTCGGATTGAGGAGGCACTTGGGCCTTACCTGACAGATAGTCGATCATCTGGGAAATCCAGACCCGGTGGTCAGCGTATGTGAACGGCACGGGCAGCGCGGAGCGACTGTCAGGTTTGAATCCCTTCCAGGATAAAGGTACCTGCCAGGTGTGTAGCCATTGCTCGAATTCATGCGCCGGCATCGGATGCCCGATGGCATAACCCTGGCCCCACTCGCATCCCAGACGCAGCAGCATTTCACCATGCTGAATGGATTCGACTCCCTCCGCGATGCAGTTCCTGCCAAACGACCTTGCCAGTGCCAGTAGCGCATCCAGGATGGCGATATCGTCCGGATCCTCGAGCATGTCGCGTATAAAACCTTGGTCGATCTTGAGCAGGTACGCGGGCAGGCGCTTCAGATAGGTCAGCGATGAATAGCCGCTGCCGAAATCGTCGAGGGCAAAACGCAATCCCATCCTCTCGCACAGCGCCATCAACTGAGACACTTGAACGAAGTCCTCCACGGCGCTGGTTTCGAGGATTTCCAGTTCAAGGTCTTGCGGCTGGACACCGGGATGTCGTGACAACATACCCCGTAGATGCATGATGAAGTCCGGTTGCAGCAAGTGCCGCGCACCGATATTCACGCTGATCGGGACATGAAGGCCGGCCTTGCGCCAAACTTCGATCTGGGTCAGCGCAGCCTCGATGGTCCATTTCCCCACGTCAATCCCGAGCGGATGATTCTCAATGAGGGGTAGGAAGGAGGCAGGAGATAACAAGCCACGCGCCGGATGTTGCCAGCGGATCAAGGCTTCGGCGCCCAGCACCTCACCGGTGCGCATGTTGACCTTAGGTTGGAAGTAAAGCAGAAACTGCCCATTGGCAAGTGCATTCTCTATGCTGTCCAATCCTTCGTGACGGGTGCGCAGCGTACGATCCTTCTCCGTATCGAAAACGTGATATCGATTCTTGAGACTGTGTCGTAATTGTAGGGCCTGGGAGTGGATTTTTATGGTTTAATAGGAATAAAAAATAGGCAAATCGGAAGGTTATGTGGTATAGTGTAGCCCTGAGAGCAGGAGGAAAAGGGCTATGGCT
>JABLXG010000040.1 GCA_013178165.1 Anaerolineae bacterium | reverse complement strand
AACTGGCGCTCAACATTATCAAAAAGGACTCTTCCAAGGGGAGTATCCGCACCAAACGCTTCAAGGCCGGCCTTGATATCACCTTCCTTGAACGGTTACTGGAACAAATTTGATGCAATCGCCCTGGCCGGCAACAGGTCATCGGCCATGACCTGTGGGCGGGCAGCGATGAATTCCGGCAGGTCGCGGCGCAGGTACCAGATGTTGATGCGTACCGGCGGGCCATCTGGCTGGGTGGTGTAAAGGTCAAATTCGTCGCCGGGGGGGCCGCTTTCCGCATCCCAGGGCGGGGCAAGGGTCACGATGGGGACGATGATCTGGGGCATGTCATTGCCCGCTTCGTCGATGATCGCCCGCGCGGTCTCCAGGTCGCCCTGGCTGGGCCAGAACATCTCGCCCGGCTGCTTATGCCAGTCGCCCAGGTAGCGCAGCGGGGCATCCCACTTGGCAGCCAGGGCGTTGCCGTAGCTCTGGCGGCGCAGGTCGCGGAAGCGCTTCCAGTTGATGGCCAGCCAGTACATGATCTCGTCCTGCAGCTCGTCGCCCTGCTCGACCATGTAACCGGCGCGGTTGACGGCGTGCTGTTCCGGCGCGATGGTGTCCAGCACATAAAAATCCGGTTCGCCGTTTTCGGTGGGGATGATCAGGCCCACCAGCGCCTCGGCGGTTTCTTCGTCGGGGTACAGTAGTGCGCCATGCGCGATCTTGCGGATGACCCGCTCCGCCAGCACCACACGCGGGCGAGAGCGATCCGGGCCGGGAATCGCCATTTAGGGCCTCCAGTTCAAGCCCGAAGGCGGACGGGTAACACGCTCCTCCACGCCGGGCCAGATGCCGATCTGCTTCCAGGTGTAGTAGGCGTACAGCCACTGGATGGCCCAGCCGGCCACAGTGACCGCGGTCGAGCGGGCCGGGTTCCAGCCGTAGGTCGTGCCATCCTTGGGGTTAAAGAGGCACAGCTGCCCGTCCTCAAACTGGTGCTTGGGGCTGTAGATATAGGGCTTGAGAATATAAGCTTCCGGCGGATGCAGTGGGTAAGCATGGGGATAGACGATCTTGAGCACGTGATTGCGCTGCGGGACGCCGGTCATGTTGACCTCGACCTCGCCGATCCAGTGCAGTTCGCTATCGTCGCGCGGGACCACCAGCCGGAAGGTATCGCCGAAGGTGACGCGCATCGCCTCGACCTCCAGCCGCAGGCGTTTGGAAACATTGGTGCGGGTGCCCCACCAGGCGGCCATTCGCTGTACTCCTCTCCCGCATCAGCGGGCTGTCAACCCGATCCGCCGGAAAGCCCTCGCTCAGCAGGTCAGGGGGGCCAATCCCCCCTCGCCCGACAGGGAGCTTCGGCGGCAAATATGCCGATGGAACCTAACGCTGGGCGTTGCGCCGGGCGGCAGCGTCCGCCGCCGGGTCTTCCTCGATGATCACACCGGGCTGCTCATCCAGCAACTGATCCAGGGAAAGCCGCTCAACGCGCGCGCCGGAGAGTTCTTCCAGCAGATCGTCGCTGATCTCGCCGTCGCCGGTCAGGTAGCGGCGCAGCTCGCCCCCGCCGGAATCCCACCAGGCAAAGTCATGGACGGCCAGCAGCGTATCTGCAGCGTAGACACGCAGCGTCCATTCCCCGCTGTAGTCCTCAATCCGCTCGGTGGGCAACCAGGTGGCGGGGTAAACGAAAGTTTCCCCGGCCTTCAGTTCCCATTCGGTTTCATCCACAAACCGCACCGCGCCCTGCCCATCGACCAGCTCAAACCGGATCATGCCCCGCGCCCGGCGTGGCGAGCGCAGCAGCATGAACGGGCGAATGTAAGCGACATCTTCCGGCAGGCGGGTTTCGCGGTAGAGCGTAGGCGTGGCCTCGCGACTCTCATAGGCCAGCACGCCGATGTCCACCGGCGCAACAGCCAGCGCGTCAGGATCATGACCCGCCTTGCGGACGGCGCGGGCCGCTACCCGATGCATGCGGCTGCCGCGGCTGGCGACCGGCGCAGCGCGATCGGTCTTTGCCCGGCGGGCGGCTGGCGCCGCTTCCCGCAGGGAGTAATCCTCCTCCACCGCGAACGGGTCCACGCGGCGTGGATCAGCACGCCGCTGGCGGGTGGAAGCCGATTGCTCGCCGCTCAGCAGGGCGAACATCAGGATCAGCCCGCCGATCAGCATGATCAGGCCAAAGTCAATATTGACGCCAATGGCGTTGAGGCTCCAGGCGATCAGCAACAGGCCGATCAATCCCCGTCCCAGGCGATTGCCCATGAAACTACCTCTTCTGCCCCTCATGATCGTATTCCTGTACCTACCACTAAAGCGTGTATCGCGGTGGTAAACCGGTGTCTCGCGGCTGGTTACTGCTGCCCGCGCAACAACTCTTCCAGCGAGACAGGCGAATCATCGACCGGCGCGGCAGCCTGATCGGTCAGCCGACCGCGGCGGCGCTCCAGATCGCCGATCATGCGCTGGCGGCTGGTCAGCGACGGGCCAACCGGGAAGGTGTGCAGGCCGATCACGCTCCCGGCCAGGGTCACCCGCAACTCCCACAGCCCCGGCCCGACGCCAGCCGGCGCTTTGGTCCCCAGCGGCAGGCGGTTGCTGGAAAGGATGTTGTTCTGCCCCTCGCGCAGGTAGACATCCTCAACATGGCGGAACAACAACTGACCGGATTGATCCAGGATTTCAAACTGGGCGGTGACAGTTTCGTTGGCCCAGGAGGAATCGGCGTCGATGACGACATAGGGCTGGATGCCCTCATCATCCAGCGTCAGGTCGTCGCGGCGCAGATGCAGGCCATCCGGGCGCATTTCGCTCACGATCAGGCCGATGTCGGCCAGGGTGAACTGTCCCTCATAGCCGGCCAGGCTGCTGGCTCGTTCCTGAGCGCGCTGGGCGGCGCTGCTGGCCCGCACCCGGCTACGGCGGCGCGGCATCGTGATGCGCACATCCGCCCCTGCCTGGGGCAGGCGCCGCCGCAACTCGTCCAGATCAAAAAGGCCCAGCCCAATCAGCGCCATAATCAGGTACAGTGCCAGCCCGATGACCAGCACCTGCGACGGCAAAATGCCTGAGGCAAAGATCGGGGCCAGCATCAGGCCGAGGAGGATTAGCCAGACTTTTGTGGCGCGGCGGCTCTTGCGCATGGTCGTTATCCCGCTGCTCATTGGCCGGTCTGTGAACCGGGGAATGCCGGGCATTCCCTGCTTGTATTCTAAACCGGTATTCGGGTGGCTGCAGCCCCAAAAGGTTAGGGGAAGCTACAACTCTCTATACGCTCCGGCAGGCCGGAGGTTGCAGGGCAGCGCCGCCTGCCCCCCCGGCTGGCGCTCAGCCATGCGCGTCGACGTGCTCCGGCAGGATGCGATAGAGCCGCCGCACCTCGCCGCCGCGCCCGAAGTCACCGATCCGGCCTGTGTATTTGGGCGAAAGCACGCGATTGATGTGCTCCGCCGCGCCGTCTTCTTCCATAGCGACGACGCGCCCGCGTACAGCCAAGTAGCGGTAGGGGTTATCGGAATCGATGATCGCCACCGCCACCTGGGGCCGGGCCTGCATGTTGCGGTCCTTGACCCGCCCTCTGGCCGTGTTCACCAGGATGTGCGTGCCGTCGAAGTCCACCCAGACCGGCGTGACCTGCGGCGTGCCATCCGGCATCAGGGTGGCCAGGTGGGCAAAAGCCTTCTTTTCAAACAAATCCAGGAATTCAGGTGGGATTGAAGCCATCGTACACCTCTTTTCTCCGGGCGCTCGCCTGATTTCCTACGGCCAGCGGCGGTTGAGGTTGGTCTGCATCTTCTCCAGGTAAGCTGCCTCCAGATCAACACCCAGATAGTTGGCCATCTTGAGCAGACAAGCCAGCACATCGGCCAGTTCCAGGCCGATCGCTTCCAGCGCCGTTGGGACGTCGGCGTCGCTCCTGGCGCCACTCCGCGCCGCGACCAGGCGGGCCAGTTCCCCGATCTCTTCCTGCAGCTTGACGAAGTTAAATAATGGATCGCGGTTGAAGCCGCGGGCGTCATCCAGCCACTCATGGAACGCCTGGAAGTCGCGCAGGCGGCGGGCGCCAGCGGCCAGATCAGGCAGCGGAGGGGCGGCGCTCTCAGCGGGCGCGGCTGCTTCCGCGCCGGGCAACTGGCTGCTGGCAGCAATACCGGCAGGCGGCTCGCCGCGCAGCCCGCCGTTGAAGCCCGGCAATGCCTCCTGACGAGGCGCGCGGCCCAGCGCGGCCAGCACGCGGGCGATCACCTCGGCGCGGTCGGCGTCGCTGGTCACAAAGTCCAGGGCGTTGGCGTCCAGCGTCAAAACCGGCCCCTGGTCATAAGCGGCAAAGAACGCTTCATAAGCGCGGCGCAGGCTTTCAATGTAATCGGCGGCCATGTTGCGCTCGTAGGGGCGGTCGCGCTGGCTGATCCGCCGCATCAGCAGGTCGGTGTCCGCCCGCAGGTAGACGAGCAGATCGGGCGTTTCGATCTGCTCGGCCAGCGCATCGTGCACCCGCTGGTAGACGGCCAGTTCGTCGCCGTGCAGGTTGACGCTGGCAAAGAGCGCATCCTTGGCGAAGATGTAATCGCTGATCAGCGGGCGGGTCATCAGCCGCAGTGAACGCTGCTGGTGGTAGCGACTGAGCAAAAAGAAGATCTGTGTCTGGAAGGCATAGCGGGCGCGATCGGCGTAGAAACTGCTCAGGAACGGGTTTTCCTCAAAGACCTCCAGCACCAGGTGGCCACCCAGTTCGGCGTGCAGCAGCCGCGCCAGGGTGGTCTTGCCTGCGCCGATCACGCCCTCAATCGCCACATACGTCATGCCATGCACTCCTCCCCGTGTGGCAAGCTCTGGCCGCAACCGGAACGGCGCTAGCCTGCCGGCAGCAGCGGCAACAGGGCCGCACCGCCCAATGCCCACACCACCACGGACAGCAGCGCCCCCAGAATCGCCGCCGCGATCCCGCCCAGGAACAGGGCCAGACAGCCAGAAAGTGCGCCGAAGCCGTGAACCCTGGCCAGCGCCCGCACCGGCCAGATGATAGCCACCAGACCCAGGATCAGCCCACCTATGCCCAGCGCTTCCCACGCGCCGGTGAACATCAGCAGGGCCATCACCGCGCTGCTGATCACCAGCAGCGCAGTCTGTACCGGGATCACGGCGTGGTAGGTCTGGGTCAGCGTGCCATGCCCGCCCAGCCCGACCGCCACCAGCTGGGCCAGCCACAGCATGATCAGCAGGCTGATGACCGACCAGAGCGCCGATCCCAGGCTGCCCAGCAGGACTGCGGGTAAATTCTCGCTGACCAGCGCCGGGTTAAGCAGTGCACTGACCTCCGGCGGAAGCGGCTGATTGAGCCGTGCAGCGAGCGTCTGCAGGAAGGTCGGTGTGGCGCTCAGGAGCAGCACACTGGCCAGCGCCAGCAAGACGAAGTAGATGCCAACATCCAGCCAGACTTCCCCCCAGGAGACACCCCCGGTTCGCTTGACGCGCTCGATACGCTTTTCCGGGACATGACCGACATACATCTCCCGTCGCCGCGGATCGGCCAGGATTTCTGCCGCCTGGCGGCCTTCCTGCCCGATCAACGCCTCAGCCAGTTTCTGGGCTGCCGGATCGTAGATCAGGGCCGGGTCCAGTTCCAGGGCGGCGATCAGGATATTGAGGCTCTCCCTGAGCGTCCCTTCCTCATTGAGTTCGTTGGCGCGTTTGACCAGAGCGCGGGCGCGTGTCCGGTCGCCAGGGGCCACCGTTACCTCCTCAGCGAGCTTGGGTTCCACGATCTGGTAGCCATCGGTGGTGTAGGCCTGGCTGGCCTCGTCAAAAACGGGCAGGATGTAGGCTGGCGCGCTGGCTGACGGGTCTTCGTAGCGGGCGTAGCGCTCGTCGGCCAGGGAACGGCGCTCTACCGGCGCCGGGGCAGAGGGCTGTTCGGCAGCTGGCCGGGCAGACTGGCGGATATGGCGGGCAGCGCGCAGGGCCAGATCGCGCAGGGCCGGATCAGGATCGCTATCGTATACCTGGCGGAGCAGGGGCAATGCTCTGGGGTTCTTGCTACGCCCCAGGGCGATGATCGCCTCCCGCCGCACCGCCGGATCGCTGCTGTTCAGCCGGTCACGGATAGACTGACTCATAAGGGCCTCACTTGATGATGAATCAATCGAAGATACCCTTCAGTCTACACCAGGAAGACGCAGCGGGGAATCGCCGGGATGATCTATCATCCCACTTCCAGCGGACCGATCTCGTGGCGCATGACCGGCGAGGAAAGCACCAGCGAAGTGGTGGTCGTCGCGTAAGGTTCCAGGATGCGGATGAGGTGCTCCAGATGGTCAACCGACCTTACCGCCACCCTGACCACGAACGACTCGTCTCCCGTGATGGTATGGCAATCCAGGACCTCCGGCATCTCCCGGATCAGTTCCAGCAGGCGCTCGGTGCGGTCGCCGGGATTGCCCAGGCGGATGATCGCCTGGATTGGGCGACCGATGCGGGCCAGGTCAACGGTGGCGTGGTAGCCGGTGATGATGCCAGCGTCTTCCAGGCGGCGAACGCGCTCGGTGACCGCCGGGGCGGAGAGTCCGACGCGCCGACCCAGCTCCGCAAAGGGCACCCGCGCGTTGCGTTGCAGCTCGCTCAGAATCTGCCAGTCCACACTATCCGGGAATCTGTTTTTTCGAAGGCGTTTCATGGCAAAGACCTTTGATTTTAAGGCAGTAGCAATGTTTCTCCTTGTATCCCTTATGGATTTTACCTCCGATCTGGTCTAGCTTTGAGTCAGGTGATGCCGGAGATTTTGGGCAAGACATACAACAGGCGACGCCCGTTCTTCGGCAGAATGCACAGGCTGCGGGCGTCGCGGGACTGACTCTGTGGAGGTGTTGGTACAATGATTCCGATGGAGTACTATCGCGTCTGCCATACCGAGCGCGAGCGCTACCTTGAGCGGTTCGCGCGGGAGCAGGCTATGCTGGCGCAACTGGATGCCCTCCGCCCCGGTCTGCTGGCCCATGTCCGGGCCTGGCTGGACTCCCTGGCGGGGACACGTTCAGACGAAACAGAGCAGACGGAGGAGCTTCCCCAGCAAGAAACCCTGCTCTCCTGACGACGCTATCTGAAGCGCGTCTACCGACTTTCAGCCAGCGATGACCGGCCTGCGGGCCGGTCATCGACTTTGTCCATAACAACTGGATCAATTACAGGTGCGTAATGGCACTGTTTAGGCCTGTTAGCTTGACACTGGCGCTCGATTGCAGTACAAAACGATCAGTATTCACCGGTGTCGAAAAGCAAACCTTTCTGAGGGGGAGAAGAGAGAGCATGAGTATGACACGACGTGGTCTTACGGTCGTGCTGTTGGTGTTTCTGCTGCTCGCCAACATGGCCGTGATTCAGGCTCAGGGCGAAGGTGCGACGGCCACCGTCGCCCGCTTCCTGTACGTCCGCGCCCTGCCGGATGTCGAGGCCCGCGACTTTGGGCGCCTGGAACCCGAAACGGAAATCACCCTGTTGGGGCGGACAGCCAACAGCCAGTGGCTTCAGTTGCGGACAGCGGAGGGCATCGTCGGCTGGGGACGCGCCAACGCTATCACATTTGAAGGGGACATCGCCGACCTGCCGGTGGTCAATGTCGCCCGCCAGAACGCCGCCGCTATCTTCGCCCAGAACCTGCGTATCGCCCCGGACCTGCAGGCTGATGTCGTTGGCCAGCTTGAACAGGGCACGCTGGTCACGCTGGTCGCTAAAGCGTACAACTTCGTCTACGTCACAACGGCTGATGGCCTGGCCGGCTGGGCGAACCCGAACAACCTGCAGTTCACGCGGGAACGTGGCGCCAGCCAGCCGACCATGCCTGAACTGCCGGCAGTGAACGCCGTGGCGCGGGGCTATGCCAGCGCCCGTGTTGTGCCGGCCATTGACGCCCACAGCTACGCGCAGCTTGATCCCGGCACGCCGGTCAACGTGATAGGCCGCAACGAGATCGGCAACTTCTTCCAGATTCAGACACTGGATGGCCTGCAGGCCTGGGCTGCCGCTTCCTTCATCTGGTACCCCGGCACGGTGGCTGACCTGCCCGTCACCGAGCCTGGGGCGGATAGCGGCGTGGTGACTCGCTTCGCGGTGCTGCGCGCTGCCCCGAATAACACCTCCGCCGAGGTGGGTCGGCTATCCGCCGGGACGGTGGTGCAGCTCCTGCTAGCCAGCGGTGACCGGTTGTATGTCAAGGCTCCCGATGGGACGGAAGGCTGGGCGCTGGCCAGCGCGCTGTCCTTCACCAGCGGCACTGTGCCGGAGGTGCTGGCCTCTAACGCTACCGTTACCGCTGACGCTGCGGTCAACCTGCGCACCGGGCCGAGCCTGGACGCGCCACGTAACGGCTCCGCCCAGGTGGGCGAGCGGCTGGCCGTGGTGGGCGTGAGCGCCGACGGTCAGTGGTACCGCGTCATCCCCAGCACCCGCGTGGCCGCCTGGGTCTTCGCCGATCTGGTGACCCTGGATGAGGGCGTTGGCCCCCTGCCAGTAATCGAGTAAACCCTGCTGTCCAAGTGATCGTTGCGCCAGCGCCCCGCCTCCGGGGCGCTGGTTTTTAGGTCCGCTGCCGGAGCGATCAGGCCGCGTGGCCAGCAGGATGAAGCAGGAAACGGGGAATAGGGAGTGGGCAACGGGGAAATCTCCCGACCTCTTACTTTCGCCTCTGGTCTCCTGCCACCTGCCTCTTTTTCCCCGGCTTCTGGCGGCGAGCACGCCCGGCGACTACAATGTGCGGCGTGACCAGGAACTGTCCCCTCCAGCTACTTGCCGCCAATCTGCTCGTCCGGCTGGCCCTGCTTGGCTTGCTCCTGGCGCTGATGGTTGCGCCCGGACCGGCGACAGGCCAATCCCCGGACGAAGATACACCACTCCCGCCACCTCACCTGGGCTATGGCATCCACCTCGGCCCTCACCTGGAAGCCGCGCCCGCCCTGATCCAGCAGCTGGGCATGGACTGGGTCAAGGTCTACGAGGCCGGGCAGGTAGCCGATTACCCCATGTTCCGCGTGCTGTACCGCATGGACCTGGATTGGCCGACCGACTGGGCCTACTTCCGCGCGGAAGTCGCTCGCCGGACACACGAACTGGTCGCGCACGGCGTGGACGCCATCGAGATTCACAACGAGCCAAACCTGGCCCTGGAATGGCCGCGTGGCCCCAACGCCTGGGAATACACACAGATGTTGCGGGTGGCTTACGGCATCATCAAGGGTATCGCCCCGGACGTGATCGTTGTTTCCGGCGGGCTGGCTCCCACCCTGACCACGCCCGATCGGGGGGCGATCAACGACCTGGATTTCGCCCGCGAGATGCTGGAAAACGGCGCAGCGGACTATTTCGATGCTTTCGGCTACCACCCCTACGGCTTCAACCAGCCGCCAGAGGCTGACCCTTATACCGATGAACTGGTCTTCCGGCGGGCGGAACGCATCCGCGAGGTGCTGGTGGCCGCCGGCGCAGGGGACAAGCCGATCTGGCTGACTGAGTTCGGCTGGCTGCGCGACCCGGCGGAAAGTGGCCGCGATTGCTCCGGCAGCCCGGCCATGGCCGGCTTCGACTGGATGCGCCTGCCAGAGCGCCTGGTCGCCGACTACACTGTCCGCGCCTTCCAGTACGCCGATCGCTACTGGCCCTGGGCCGGGCCGCTATTCCTGTGGAACCTGAACTGGCAGCAGTACAGCACGGACTATGAGGACGCCTGCAGCCATCTGCGCTGGTACGGCATTCTTGAGCCGGATGGGACGCCGACTGACACTTTCCGGGCGGTGGCGGCCATGCCACACCGCTACAGCGCCTACCTGCCCCGGATCGAAGCCATGCCGCTCAGCGCGCCCGGTTTCGATTCGATCCCGGTCGAGATCAGCGGGCAATGGACGGCCAGCCTGGCCGCTTTTTGCCCGCGTGTAGTGCCAGTAGGGGAGTTTGAGATCGTCAACACCGGCTGGCCGGCGTCCGTGTCGATCACGCTGGAGCCGCAGAACATTCCTGCGCCGGGGATGCCACAGGCGCTGGTCTCCACCGACCAGGCCCGCTTCGGCGACCGGGTAACACTCTACGCCGACACCAGCCAGACTCCGCCAGGCGAGTACCTGCTGGTGGTCAACCTGCGTGGCATGTACGGCACACGCCCGATCTCCGGCAACGCCGCGCTGCTGCTGCGGGTGGAAAACAGCCCGGTTAACTGCCAGTAGGCTTGCTAACTGCCATGAGGCGCTCGTAGAGGGCTATGGTCTCGGCCACCATGCGCTCAGAGCTGAAGCGCTCTTCCAGCCGGGCGCGTCCTGCCGCGCCCAGCCGCGCCCGGCGCCCCGGATCGGCCAGCAGATCTCCCAACGCCGCCGCCAGGCAGTCTACGTCACGCGGCGGGCAAAGCAGCCCTGTTTCACCGTCAGCCACCACCTCGGGGATGGCGCTGACCGCGCTGCCGATCACTGGCACGCCCTGGGCCATCGCCTCTAGCAGCACCAGGCCGAAGCCTTCCCACAGGCTGGGCATCAGGAACACATCCAGCGCAGCGAAGATCGCCGCCGTGTCCGTCCGCCAGCCCAGAAAGCGGACGCGCTCCGCCAGCCCCCGATCGCGCGCCTGCGCCTCCAGGTCGTTCCGCAGCGGGCCATCCCCGGCGATCACGAGATGCGCGTTCGGGAAGCGATCCGCTACCCGGGCGAAGGCCCGCAGGGCATACGGAATGCCCTTCTGCTCGATCAGACGGCAGACCAGCCCGGCCAGCAGTGCATCCGGCGGTAGGCCCAGCTCGGCCCGCAGCGCAGCGCGGGCTGCCGCCCGGTCAACGGTTCCGGCGGAAGGCAGGCCGTAGGGGATGGTGGTCATCTGCGCCGGGGATGCACCCTCAACCTCAATGGCGAAGCGGGTGATCGCCGCTGAGATGCCGATCCCCGCCGTGGTCAGCCGCCACAGGCAGCGGTTGATCTGGCGGTACGGGAAGCGGCGGCGGAAAGTATTGTCGTTGTGGCGACTGCTGACCACGCGCGGCACCCCAGCCAGCCGTGCCGCCGGGATGCCGTGCAGATCGGCGTGAAAGAGATGGGTGTGGACGATATCCGGTTGTAGAGTGCGCAACCGCCGCACCAGCCGGATGAGCAAGATCGGATCGATATCAGCGCGGATCACCGATCGCTCAGCAGGGATACCGCGTGATGTGGCCGCCGCGACCATCGTCTCGACCGGGTTGCCCGGTTCCACCAGCAGCAACAGGCGAGCATCGATCTCCTGCCCCCGCAACCCGGCCAGCAACGTCAGCAGGTGATTCTCCGCCCCGGCGACGCCGGTCACTTTGCAGATATGAATGACGCGCACGGGATCAACACTCCGTCCGGCCAGTGCTCCACCGGATCACTCGATGGTCACCATCAGCAATTGCAGGGAATCATCAGCCAGCGCCTGCACATCACCTTCGGATATCGTGACGGGCAGCCGCACTCTGCTTACATAATCATACAGCCCCACCAACACCCGGTACTGACCCGCTGGCAGGTCCGGGGGCAGGCTCAGCGCGATCGGCTGGCTGACCAGGGTTTCGGAAGGCGCGTTCCAGGAAGGCGTGGGGCGCTCCAACCGGGCGGGCGGGCCGTCCCACTGGGCGACCGGGTTGCGTTCATCCAGCGGGGTGAGGTGCACGAACAGTGAATAGTCCCCGACAGGAGCTGCATCCGCCTGCCAGTACAGGCGCAGGGTCAGTACGCCGCCAGCGGTCAGATCAGCGCTCTCCAGGTCGTAGCCCACCAGATGAATGGTTGGCCCAAACCGGACATCCAGCGGCGTCTGCATCGGCCAGAGGCGGTACATGATCAGGCCCGGCCCGCGACGATCGGGACGCTCCGGGAACTCGCGCAGGAGCAGCAAATCGTCCAGGAAGGCGCGGCCTGTCTCAGCCTCCTGCAGACTGGTCCGGTCGTCATCGGTCAGGAGGACGTACCTCATGCCCCGCTCCTCGCGCCAGTGCTCTACAGGATAAGCAGCAATATTGTCAGCGACGAGCCAATCAAACCATCTGGAGACTGGCATACCGCTCCAGATGTTATTGAACGTCTTTTCGTTGGCCTGCGTCACCAGCACAGGGCCGGTTTCCAACGTAATCTCCGCCCAGAAGCGCAGATCGGCCCGCTGATCCGTCCGGCTGCGATCCTGAACGATTGCCAGGTCCTGCCGGAGTTGCGGGAGCAGTACCAGCCCGCCCAGACCCAGCAACAGAATGGCAGAGGCGGCTGGTTGTCTGGGCGTGGGAGCCAGGGCAACAACTTGGGCGAAGGCCATCCCCACCAGCACACAGAGACCGACGGTAGCCGGGATCATGTAGCGAATGGTGCTGCGATCCACACGGGTGTAGGCGGAGACGATCCAGGCAACGACAACGACATACACAGCAATCATCAGGGCGCTGTTGAGCCTGACTGCCGATGCCCGACGCTGCACCAGGCGGGCGACCACAACAGCAGTGACGCCCAGGCCGAGCATCGCCAGCGTCCCCATCACATCGAGCGGCTCCAGAGCAAAACGCAGGTTATTGAGGAAGACAGTCGGGTCCAGCAGCCTGGCAGCAGCGCCCTCGCGGATAGTATGCAGCAGCGTGTCTGCGCCGCCATCCGCCGGGCCAATGGCGGCAGTGGGGACAAACCCGATCCCGAAGACAACCCACAGCATGGTCAGGACCACGATGCCGATCTGCCAGGCCAGGTAACGCAAACCGCGCCGTCCCCCCTGCCGCCATTCCCTAGCGGTGATCAGCAGCGTGGCCAGCGCGCCCGGTACAAACAGCGGCAGGTACGCCTTGAAGGCGACCGCCAGAGTCCCGATACCAATGGCCCATACGCTCCAGCTTCCCCGACGCGGGACAGCCAGCGCTTCCCCTGCCAGCCAGATGGCGAGGGAAGCCAGGAAATAGATCGGCGGGTCGGGCAGGGCGTACACGCCATTAATCAGGACCAGCGGAGAAACCGCCCACAGCAGCCCGGCAACGATACCCGCCCGCTCCCCGCCCGCCCGACGCGCGGCCAGGGCGATGAACACCAGCGTCCCCAGGTTGAGCAGCACCGCCAGCAAACGCAGCAGGCGCACCTGGGCGGCCATTCCCTGCGCGCCCAGCGGCTCTGTAAGGACCTGCACCACCGTTGCCAGGTAGATATACGCTGGCGGCGCGTGGTCGTAGTATCCCTGATTGTCAAACAGGCCGCGCACTTCTTGGGCAGCAAGGTAGTAATTCGGCTCGTCCGGGTGATCAACGTAGGGCAGGCTGAAGCCGTAAGTCAGCAGGCGCAGGATGAGCATGAAACCGAGCAGTAGCGCCACTACCATCCAGAATCGGCGCGATGGAGGATGGGAGTTCTGCTGCTCCGGAAGTACCATGTTTACCTCTATGGAAGATACCCACCAGACTCGCTATACTACCGTATCGGCGGTGAATTGCCAGTGACCGCAAAGGCAGGCGCGCCGCCCTGAGTATGGCACCGGAGCCTTCAAGCCCATGACCAACCCCAAACGCCTTCTGGACAGCTACGGCATCAACCCCAAGAAGAGCCTGGGCCAGAACTTCCTGCATGACCCTAACGCTCTGGACAAGATCATCCGCGCGGCGGAACTTAAGCCGGAAGAAACCGTGTTGGAGATCGGCCCCGGCACCGGTGCCCTGACCGACTGGCTGGCCAGTGTCGCCCGCCGCGTGATCGCTGTCGAGCTGGACGACCGCCTGATCCCGCTGCTGCAATACCGCTTCAGCGACTATCCCAATGTCACCCTGGTGCACGCCAACATCCTGGAAGTCAACCTGGCGCTACACATCCGCCCCGACGAACCATACTGCGTCGTCGCCAACCTGCCTTACTACATCACCAGCGCCATCCTGCGCTACCTGTTTGAGCAGCCGCACAAAGCCCGCCGGCTGGTGGTTATGGTGCAGAACGAGGTGGCTGACCGGCTGGTGGCCCCGCCCGGTGATCTGAGCCTGCTGGGCGTCTCGGTGCAGTACTATGGCCGCCCGCGGATCATCGCCCGCCTTTCCCCGGCGATCTTCTGGCCGCGCCCGGATGTCACCTCCGCTCTGGTACGGATCGATACCTACGCCGATGGTGAGCGCCCGGTACAGGTAGCTGATGAAGCGCAGTTCTTCCACGTGGTCAAGGCAGGCTTCAGCCAAAAGCGTAAGCAACTCGTCAATGCACTCAGCGCGGGTCTGGGCATTGACAAAGAGGCCACTGCCGCGCTGCTGACCGCCGCCGGGATCGCGCCAACGCGCCGCGCCGAGACCCTGACCCTGGCCGAATGGGCAGCGCTGGCGAACCAGGTACGGCAATTCGCCCTGCCGGGACAAACGCCACAACAGCAGGAATAGCTCCGGCGGAACCTCACACACGCGGACCGGTTGCCTGACTTCCCGGCCTCCTGTCCCTTTCTCCACGGGTCACCTGCGTTTCTGCCAGGTTTTGCCCGCGCCGGCCTTCCATTTTCCCGCAGCCAGGTGGCACAGGGGCCGCCCCAGGGGCTACAATCCGCTGTAGATCGCCTGACCACCGGAAGACCGCTGATGCTGCCTCAGTTCATCGATCTGGGCCTCTTTTCTGTGCGGACTTTCACCGCGCTGATCGCCGCCGCGACGGTGGTCGGGCTGGCGCTGCTGGTCGCCACCGCTTACCGGCGTGGTGAGCCGCTGCTGCGCTGGCTGGATGTCGGGCTGGGCGGGCTGCTTGGCGGCGTGATCGGGGCGCGGCTGCTGCATGTGCTGCTTAACCTGGTTTACTTCAGAGATCACGCGGCGGAGGCGCTCAACCTGCGGGCCGGGGGACTGAGCGGGCATGGTGCGCTGTATGGGGCGCTGCTGGGCGTCTGGCTGGCGGCGCGCTGGCGGCGTGTATCATTCCGGGCGGTAGCGGATGTGCTGGCCCTGCTCTGGCCGCTGGGGATGATCGCGGCCTGGGTGGGCTGTCTGGCTGCTTCCTGTGGCTACGGCGCGGAGGTGCGCACGCTGGCCGATTTCCCGGCCTGGATGGTCAGCGAGACGGCGGATATTTACGGCACGGTTGCCCCGCGCTACAACACACAGCACTTCGGTCTGTGGCTGGGGGCAGGGCTGCTGATTCTCAGCGGGTTGGTGACGCTGGTGGGCTGGCTGCGCGGCTACCGGCTGTGGCTGATCCTGGGCCTCAGCGCGGCGGGACTGTTCGTCCTGGGCTTCTTCCGGGGGGATGGTGCACCGGGGCCGCTGCCAACCCTGACATGGGATCAGGCGCTCGACCTGAGCGTGATCGCCTTCAGTGCGGTGGCGGCGGTCGGGACGGCTCTCCACCGCCCGGCCCGTGAAGGCCAGCCAGCCACGGCCCCCCAAAAGCCTGAATTCGACACTTCCGAGAGGTAAGTAGCGCATGAAGATCACGGTGGGCATCGCCCAGATTCATCCGGCCATCGGCGACATCCCGGCCAACCTGGCCAAACACCTCGATTACATCGACCGGGCCAGAGCCGCTGGCGCTGACCTGTTGTTGTTCCCGGAGCTATCCCTGACCGGCTATAACCTGCAGGACCTGGTCTACGAGGTGGCCATGCACCCCTCCGCTGATGACCCGACCTTTAGCGTCCTGCTGACGGCCAGCCGCAACCTGGATCTGGTGGTCGGCTTTGTCCACGAGGACGCCCGCCACCGCTTCTACGTAGCGGCGGCCTACCTTTCCGGCGGGCAGATCGTCCACCTGCACAACAAGGTCTACCTGCCAACCTACGCCCTCTTTGATGAAGGGCGTTACTTCGCCTGGGGGGATAGCGTCCGCGCCTTTGATACGCGCTTCGGACGGCTGGGGATGTTGATCTGCGAAGACTTCTGGCACGCTTCCCCGCCTTACCTGCTATGGCTGGACGGCGCGGATGTGCTGCTATTGATGAGCGCCAGCCCTGGGCGTGGGCTGGACACCAGCGACCGGCTGGCTTCTGCCCGCTGGGTAGAACTGGTCAACCAGGCTTACGCCAGCCTGTTCACCAACTTCGTGATCCATGCCAACCGCGTCGGGTATGAGGACGGGCTGAACTTCTGGGGCGGCTCCATGATCACCGATCCGAACGGGGAGGTGCTGGCCCGCGCCCCTTACTTTGAGGAGGCGTTGCTTGTACAGACGATCGACCTGAACCAGCTACACCGCACCCGCAGCCGCCTGCCGCTGCTGCGCGATGAGCGCACCGGCCTGATGCAGCGCGAACTGGCGCGCATCCTGGCCGGGCAGCAGGCGAGCTTTGGCGGGTTCTAAGGCGGTGAGCCGCTAGAGATCGACCTCCAGAGTGAGGTCGTTGACGCGGATGGTATAGTGGCCCGCGGTGAAGTCGCCCAGCGTGATCGTGTCTTCGTAGAACATGATCACCTGCGTGCAGAGGGCGTCCGGTGGAAGTTCGCGGAAGATGCTGACGGTGATCGTATTGCCGTCGCGGGCAATCAGCGTCTGCACCGGGACACGGCAGCCATCTTGCTGGTAACCGCTGACCCGCAACTGAAGCTGCAGCGGGTACGACTCCAGGATGACGGTCTCGGCCCGCTCGATCACCAGCGGGATGCGCATGGGCGCTGCGCCGGGTGTAGCGGTCGGCCAGGTGGGCGGCGGCATGCCCGGCCCTTCCACCTGGCGGCTGATGCCCAGGTAACCAAAGAGGCCCAGCACCAGGATCAGGAACCAGCGGGTGAGGTCTTCGATGTTCACAACAGGTCACCTTTCGGTACACTTGCGTTCTACCGCTAAAGACGCCCGGCGGCCCGTTTTGGTTCCGCCGCGCCTGCCGGGCAGGCCACGCTGACCGGCGGCCCGCACCGCCACAGGAGGGCAAACAGGCATGGATATCAGCGCCAGACTCCAGATCAATACCGCCCTGGCGGAGAAGATTCTGGTCGGGTTTATCCGCGACGCCGTGCACAAGACCGGGTTCCAGCGGGGCGTGATCGGCCTTTCCGGCGGGCTGGATAGCGCCCTGAGCGCCTTCCTGGCCGCCCGCGCCCTGGGGCCAGAGAATGTGCTGGCGGTGCGGATGCCCTATGCCTCCAGCACGCCCGATAGCCTGGCCGACGCGCAGGCGGTCATCGACGCCCTGGGCCTGCCCGCCCTGACCATCCCGATCACGCCGATGGTGGAGCCGTACTTCGCCGCCCAGCCGGAGATGAGCGCCACGCGGCGCGGCAATGTCATGGCCCGGATGCGCATGATCATCCTCTACGATCAGTCGGCGGCCTTTGGCGGGCTGGTGATCGGGACGAGCAACAAGACCGAGGCACTGCTCGGCTACACCACGATCTACGGCGACAGCGCGGCGGCATTCCAGCCCCTCGGCGATCTGTATAAGACCCAGGTACGCCAGCTGGCCGCCGCGCTGGGTGTGCCATCGGCGATCCTGACCAAACCGCCATCAGCCGATCTGTGGGTCGGCCAGACCGACGAAGGCGAGATCGGCTACACCTACACCGAACTGGACAGGCTGCTCTATCTGCTGGTGGACGCCCGCTATACGCCGGAAGAGGCAACGGAAGAAGGCTTTGACCCGCGCATGGTGGCCGATGTGTGGCGACGGGTGCGGGCCAACCATTATAAGCGCACCATGCCGGCGGTGGCCAAGCTCAGCCAGCGCACCATCGGGCATGATTTTCTCTACCTGCGCGACTGGTCAGGTTAGAACGCCCGCCTACTCCGGCAGGACTTCCGGCGGCGGGGTGATGTTGCGCTTACGGTCGGTGTCGCCGATGCCGGGGTACCACTCGTCCGGGAAGGCTCCCGCCTCCCGTGTGAGCTGGTAGCCGCCCAGGTCGCGGGCGATGATCTCTGCGTCCTGCGGACGTGTCCAGATCACGCTGTCCAGCTGCACCGCGCGCGCCCCGGCCTCGATAAAATCGCGGGCATCATCGGGGGTATGGATGCCACCGGCGCCGATCACCGGCAGGTTGAAACTGGCGATCTCGCGGGCCACGCGGGCCACCGCGTGCAGCGCCTGCGCTTTGATCAGCGGGCCGAACACCCGCCCGTGCACGATCCGCCCGGAAAGCGGGTCGCGGGCCATGCCCCGCGGCGGCCCGCCGACGACGATCGCGCCGGCCTCCGATTCGGCCACGGTCAGGCTCAGGTCAAGCGCCCGTTCCAGCGGCACCCGCACCAGCAGCGGCAACTGGGTAGTTGTGGCGATGGTGTGGATGAGGCCGGTCACTTCGTCCGGTGTGGCTTCCTCGTGCACACCCAGCTCGAAACCGGCGACGCCCGGCAGACCTGCCAGGGAACGGACACAGCGGCGCAGATCGGTGGCGTTGCGGTCGATCAGGTGGACGATGATCGGTACGGGCGATCCGGCCCACAGCTGGCGGTAAGCCTTGATCACCTTCTCGACGCCGGGGTTGGGCAGGCCGGTATGCAGCAACACCCCACCCGGCAGGGAGATGGCCCGTGTATCGCGGGCGCTGCGGCGGGGCCGCAGGCTGACCGGGTTAGTCACAATGGCGCCCAGCTTGTCCGTCCGGATCAGGCGCGTGTAGCACTCGCCGTAGCCGAACGTCCCGGCAGCCGGCATGACCGGCGAATGCAAGATCAGGCTGTGCTTGCCCAGGCGGGTCAGTTCGACATCCATGGCCAGTGCCCGTTTCCGTGGTAAAAAACACCAGTCTGTCCGCGCCGCGCCGCCAGCCCTGAGCGGGATCAACCCGGCTTTGGAGGGCGCTGCGGCCTGCCGGGTATTGTAGCCCCGCCGGGCGCTCCAGGCCAGCCGATAGCAGCCGGAGGCGGGTTGCAGCAATTCTTGCACAACATTAACGCGGCGCGGCGTACCGGCCATGTGACTTCTGCCCTTCCCCCTGCATCCAACTCATCGTAACGACCAGAAAACCACACCTGAAGGTGAACCAAGGAGGGCAGCAATGCCGTTAATGGATGACAAAACCCGCGAAGACGTCCGCGAAATGCTCAAGGAGCTGACCGGCCCGGTCAAGCTGCTCGTCTTCACCCAGCAGTTTGAGTGCCAGTACTGCCGGGAAACGCGCCAGATCGCCGAGGAAGTGGCCGAGCTGAACGACCTGATCACGGTGGAAGTGCGTGATTTCGTCGAAGATGAGGCCTATGCCAAGCAGCTTGGCCTGGACAAAATCCCGGCCATCGCCATCCTGGGCGCGAATGACCATGATTACGGCATCCGCTTCTACGGCATCCCGTCCGGCTACGAATTCATGTCCCTGCTGGAAGCGATCCGGCTGGTCTCCACCGGCGAAGTGCAGCTATCCGAAGAGACGCTGCGCTACCTGAATGCGCTGGAAGGCGACCTGCACCTGCAGGTGTTCGTCACGCCGACCTGCCCGTATTGCCCGCGTGCGGTCGTGCTGGCCCATCAGATGGCCTTTGCCTCCGCCCGCGTCCGCGCCGACATGATCGAAGCCAACGAGTTCCCGCATCTTTCCATGCGCTATAACGTCATGGGCGTGCCGCGCACGGTCATCAACGAGGACACGTTCATCGAAGGCGCCGCGCCGGAAGCGATGGTGGTGGCCAAGATCCGGGAAGCGCTGGCGGGCTAGGCAGCCCGCGCCGCATGGAGAGAATCCGATGGCCAGGGAGACTGAACCCAAAAAGCAGCCGCGGGTGATCATCTTCACCACCCCGACCTGCACGTTCTGCAATGCGGCCAAACATTACCTGCGCCAGCATCACATCAAGTTTCGCGAGGTGGATGTCAGCCGCGACGCCGCTGCCGCCCGCGATATCATGCGCCGTACTGGCTCGATGGGCGTGCCAGTGCTGGATATCGGCGGCAAGATCGTGCGCGGCTTTGACAAGCCTAAAATCAACGCGCTGCTTGGCCTCAAAGGCGACGGCGCGTAACCCTGACTGAGGGATCATTGCTGCAAGGAGTGTGAGTGATATGAGCGTGAACATCGAACCTCTTGGCGCGCGTGTCCTGATCCGCCCCAGCGAGGGCGAGGACAAAACCGCGTCCGGCCTGTACCTGCCGGAGACGGCCAAAGAAAAGCCGCAGCAGGGCACGGTCGAAGCGGTGGGCAGCGCCGATGACATGACCACTGACCTCAAAGTAGGCGACGTGGTGATCTTCCCCAAGTACAGCGGGACCGAGATCAAGGTCGGCGGTGTGGCCTACCTGCTGCTCGACGAGAGCGATGTGCTGGCTCGCATCACCGGCTAGCGCGGGCGGTCGTCCCATGGATATCACGCTGGATGTAACCGTTGACGCTCTGCTGGAAGCTTACCCGCAGGCTGCCGGATTCCTGGCCGATCACCATGTGGTGTGCATCATCTGCGGGGAACCGTACTGGGGCACGCTGGGCGAATTGATGGCCAGCAAGGGCGTCGCTGACCCTGAGGCGCTGGTTCAGGAATTGCGTGACTACCTGAGCGCCGCCTGACGCCGTGAGCCAGGCCCGGACTGTAGCGCCGGGCAATGGCGCACAGTACAATGGCGCACGGATCGCTCCCGCCGGGGGCCGTCCGTGCGCCATTGTCGTTTAGCCGGGGTGCCGCCTGTGCCCGATTTCCGCCCGCTTTCCTATGTTGAAGTGGATCTCTCCGCCATTGCCGCCAACACACGGGCCATCCGCGCCCGGCTTGGGCGGGGCGTGACGCTGATCGCTGTCGTCAAGGCAAACGCCTACGGGCACGGCCTGATCCCCTGTGCGCGAGTCATGCTGGCCAGCGGTGCGGACCGACTGGCTGTCAGCCGGGTCAGTGAAGCGCTGGCGCTGCGGGCAGCCGGGATCGCCGCGCCGATCCTGACGCTGGGCTACGCCGCCCCCGACGAGGCCGCTGACGCCGTAGCTCACGACATCACCCTGGCCGTCGGCGACCGCCCAACCGCCGCCGCGCTGGCGGAACAGGCTGCCATCCGGGGCCGGGTGGCCCGCCTGCATGTCAAAGTGGATACCGGCATGGGGCGCTTTGGCCTGCTGCCGGAGGAAGTGGTGCCCTTCCTGGACTGGCTGGCGACGCTGTCGGGCGTGATGGCGGAGGGCATCTTCACCCACTTCGCCACCGCCGACAACGCCGATAAGAGCTTCGTCCACACCCAGATGGCCATCTTCCGGCAGGTGCTGGCCGCCGCGGGAGCGGCAGGGCATGCCCTGCCGCTACGCCATGCCGCCAACAGCAGTGCCATCCTCGACCTGCCGGAGACGGTGCTCAATGCCGCCCGACCTGGCATTGTGCTCTATGGCCTGTACCCCTCCGAGCATGTGAGCCACGATCTGCCGTTGCAGCCCGCACTGGCCATCCGCAGCCGGGTAGCCCGCGTGCGGACGCTGCCCGCCGGGGCCAGCATCGGCTACGACCGGACGTATATTGCCCCGCGAACCATACGCGCCGCCCTGATCCCGGTCGGCTATGGCGACGGCTACCCGCGCCTGCTCAGCGGGCAGGGAGCAGTGCTGATCAACGGTCGGCGGGCGCCGCTAATCGGGCGGGTGGCCATGGATCAGTTCGTCGTCGATGTTTCCGAAGTCGGGCCGGTGGCCCAGGATGACGAGGTTGTGCTGTTGGGCCGCCAGGGCGCTGATGTGATCAGCGCGGAGGAGCTGGCCCGTATGGCCGGGACGATCAACTACCATATCGTGACGGCCCTGCTGCCGCGCCTGCCACGCGTTTACATCGGCGGCTGAGCGGCTGCGGCGGCCCTTGACCTCCCCCTGCCCAACGCTACCCCTGCGCCCTCTCTACGACCAGCTGAATCGGCGGAACCTTGCCCCTCCGTTTTGCGTTTACCTGTCAGAACACGCAACCAGTGGAGGGAAACACCATGAAAAAGCACGTTATTGCCCTGATGCTCATCGCTCTGCTCAGCCTGGCCGCCGCGCCGGCGCTGGCTGACGGCGTCATGCCGGTCACCACGGCCCCGACCAACGCCAGCACATACACCGTCCAGCGCGGCGACACCCTGGCCGGGATCGCTCGCTACTTCAGCGTCAACCTGTGGACGCTGGCCGCCGTCAACGGCATCGCCGATGCCAACCGTATCTACGCCGGGCAGGTCCTCAATATCGCCGCCGCCCGTACACCGGTTACCACTTACCCGGTGGATAGCGTGCCGGTCAATGCCGCCAGCTACACCATCCAGCGCGGCGACATCCTGACTCGCATCGCCAGCCACTTCGGCGTCAACCTGTGGACGCTGGCCGCCGTCAATGGCATCACTGATATCAGCCGCATCTACGCCGGGCAGGTGCTCAATGTTGCTGCTGCTCGCACGCCAGCTGGTGGGGGCTTCCCGGTGAACAGTGCACCGGTCAACGCAGCCAGCTACACCGTCCAGCGCGGCGATAACCTGTTCCGCATCGCCCTGCACTTCGGGGTGAACCTGAACCGCCTGGCCGCCGTCAATGGCATCAGCAACACACGGGCCATCCGCGCCGGGCAGGTGCTCAACATCGCCGCCGCCCGCTAGAACGCACGCGGGCACAAAAAGAGGCCGCACCGGGTTAGCCGGTGCGGCCTTTGCTGCGTCCCTACCAGGACTCGAACCTGGGCCTCTGCCTCCGGAGGGCAACGCTCTATCCTCTGAGCTATAGGGACACTCTGTATTCCAAATTCTACCACCGCAGCTATCAGAGTCAAGATTGGCGCGGGCGGCTGATCGGCTCCATTGCCGGGCCTTGCAAATGTGTTCCGTTCCTCTACAATTCGGGGCGTTGATCGGCTGGCTTGCCACTATGGAGAAACCATGACCCGCGCCCTGCTCGTCATCGCTGCTTATATCGCCGCCCAGATGCTTTCCGACATCATGAGCCTCAAGATCGCCGTCGTGGCCGGGTTGGCAATTGACGCCGGGACGTTCATCTATCCGATCACGTTCACCCTGCGCGACCTGGCCCACAAGACGCTGGGCATCCATTCCACCCGTACGCTGATCTTCACGGCGGCGGCGATCAACATCATCATGGCGCTGGCCTTCTGGTTCACGGCCTGGCTGCCCAGCGATCCCGCCCTGCTGGACCCGGCCTCGCCCGATTACAGCCCATCGACGGCGACCTTCGGGCTGGTGCTCAGCCCGGTGTGGCGGATTGTGCTGGCCTCCATCCTGGCCGAAGTGATCGCCGAACTGGTCGATACCCAGGTCTACCACCTGTGGGTAACACGCGTCACCCGCCGCTTCCAGTGGGTTCGGGTGATGGTTAGCAACGGCGTCAGCGTCCCGCTGGATAGCCTGATCTTCGGCGTGGCGGCGTTCGGCGGCATCCTGCCTGATGTCGCAGTCGTCCAGATCATCGTGGCCAACATCCTGGTCAAACTGGCGACCACGCTGCTCAGCCTGCCGCTGATCTACGCCGTGCCGGAAACGACCGCTTCCATTGGCGAGGAGAACGTCCCGTGAGCCAGCGCCTGCCTGTCACCCGCGCAGCGACTCTCCTGCGGCCGTTTCTGGCCGACGCCCGTCTCCGCTGGGGGATCAGCCTGCTGTGGACAGCGGTCGTGCTCACCCTGATGCTGTCGCCTTCCGGGGAGGGCACGCTGACGCGCTGGCTGTCGCAGTTGCTGGGCGGGACTGAGGCGACGGACGCGCTCGGCCATATCTTCCTGTATGGCTCGCTGACGCTGGTCTGGGGATGGACGCTGCGCCTGCACCTGCGGCGGCGGACGGCAGTGCTGGCGGCGGGCGTAATTGTCCTGGCATTGAGCTTTGCCACGGAGACGGCCCAGGAATTTGTAGCCACTCGCGGCACCGCGGCGCTGGACTACGCGGCGAATCTGACCGGCGTGGGGCTGGCGATGGCGCTCCGTGCCGGGCTGGACCGGCGGGAAAAAGAAAAAGCCAGGGGATAGGGCGCAAAGGCACACCCACAGCCAGCCGGCACACCGCGCGGCCACCGGGCAGCAATCCGCCGTCATCCAGTCGTCAGGAAGTTCATCAGGCAATCGCCGGGTTGGCGGCCCTGTCAAATCAAAAGATAATGTTACCGAGCGGAGACGGTTCGTTCATTTGATAATGTTACCGGGCTGTCCTCTCCTTTCTGGGAGTGTTGGGGAGCGAAAAGGGTCAAGTAGACGTTCTGGGTAT
>JABLXG010000039.1 GCA_013178165.1 Anaerolineae bacterium | reverse complement strand
GATGGTCATTGCGCGGGTCTTCCAGGTCTGCAAAGTATGCGAGCAAGCTCGTTTCGGGTAGCATGGCAGCCTCCTTGTCGTTTGGCTGCCATTGTCCTACATTAGAGTTTCACATGCGATTGCCCTAGACACAAAAAGGGGCGTCTCACCATAACAACGCCCCTTGATCGCTTTATGACTGGCATAGCGTCTTTCACACACTCTCAGTGGCCCAGTCGCTTTTTGAATTCGGCGGTCAGGGCGGGGACGACCTGGAACAAATCGCCGACGATCCCGTAGTGAGCCAGTTTGAAGATCGGCGCTTCAGGGTCTTTGTTGATGGCAACGATCACCCTGCTGGTACGCATCCCGGCCTGGTGCTGGACTGCGCCGGAGATGCCACAGGCGATATACAGGTCCGGGCTGACAACCTTGCCAGTCTGGCCGATCTGATGTTCGTGGCCGATGTAACCGGCGTCTACGGCAGCGCGGCTGGCCCCAACCGCTGCGCCGAGCACGGTGGCCAGCTCTCGCAGCGGGGCGAATCCTTTGGCGCTGCCCACTGCCCGCCCGCCGGCCACAACGATCGCCGCGTCGGTCAGACTGACCTCGTCCTCTGTAGCTTCAAAGCCCTCGATCTTGACAGTAATGGCTTCTTCGGCCAGTACGGGAACTACCCGCCGCACTTCCCCCTGCCGTGTTGCATCCGGCGGCAAAGCTCTGAAGGCCCGTACGCGCAGCGTGGCAAACTGCGTGCCCGCCGCCATCGTGCGCACATCGCTGAGCAGGCGGCCGCCATAGATAGCCCGGCTGGCCCGCAGCGCGCCATCCCTCACTTCCAGTGTCAGGACATCGGCCAGCAGGGGGGCGTCGGCATCAAAGGCGGCGGCGGCCAGCAGTTCGCGGCCCCGGCTGGTGGCGGCGGCCAACACCGCCTGCGGTTCTTCCTCCTGGACCAGCTTTCCCAGCAGCGCCGCGTATGGCTCCAGACGGTAATCGGCCAGAGTAGGATCATCAGCGGCGATCACCTCATCAGCGCCGTAGTGGATGGCTTCCCTGGCCAGCGCATCCACCCCCTGGCCGAAGACCAGCGCCGTCAGCGGGACACCCAACGCCCCGGCGATGACGCGGCCCTGGCCCAGAGCCTCCCAGGACGCCGGGGCGGCCTTGCCTTTGAACTGCTCGATCCAGACGTACACGGCCATGGTTAGATCACCTTCTCCGCTAGCAGCTTCTCCACCAGAGCGGCGACCTGCGCTTCGACTGTGTCGCCGCCGATGATCTCGCACGCGCCTTCACGGGCAGGTGGGAGCCGGAAGCTGCTCACCTGGCTGGCGGGCGCGGGCAGGCTGACTCCCAGCGCCGCCGTATCCCAGACCGGAATCTCGGCCCTGGCGGCCTTACGGATGCCGATGAAGGACGGGTAGCGCGGCTCGTTGATGCCCCGCAGGACGCTGATCACGGCAGGCAGCGGTCCACTGGCAATCTGGCGGCCCTCCTCCAGGGATTGCTCGACACGGATCACGCTGCTGTCAAGGGCCTCAATGTGGGCGACGGCACTCAGCAGCGTCCAGCCGAGGGCACGGGCAGTCTGGAAGATGTGGACATCGCTGGCCTCGTCGGCGGCCTCCTTGCCGAAGATCACCAGATCGACGTCGCCAAGCCGGCGCACGGCAGCGGCGAAAGCAGCGGCATAGCCGCGGCTGTCCAGCCCCGACCAGGCGTCATCCCACAGGCGGATGGCGCGATCCGCCCCCATAGCCAGCGCATACTTGAGGGCTTCGTTATGTTCCTCTGGGCCGAGGGCGATCACGGTAACTATACCGTTGCCTGCTTTGGCCCGCAGGAGGGCCTCCTCTACGGCGTATTCGTCCCAGGGGTTGATCACCAGCGGCGCATCTCCCCAGGAGACGCGCCCATCGGGCGCTACTTCCAGGCGAGCCGCCGTATCCGGTGTGCTGCGTGTACCGACCACGATGTGCAAGGCGCTCCCTCCTCTCTTGCCAGACTGGCTCCAGACGCGCTATGAGGGATGAAGACTCCGCTCCTCGTCTGAGTGGATGCTACCACAGCCCGTCTGTTCGCCACAACGATCGGCACTCCCTTCCGGCAGGCCGCACAGCGCGGTTGCATCTTGCATCGAAGGCTGTTCTGCATTATCCTGCCTGTGCGCCGAATGTGCGTAGAAGGCAGTAGTCTTCGTGGACAAACACGCGCTGGATGGGCTGGCGCTCCTGCACGATCTGGTCCCCTTTCTAGCGATAGACCGGCTTTTTGCCCTGCTTACTGACCGTGCTCTGCCCGCGGAAGCGGACGGCGCGGCGCTCTTTGCTGATATCAGCGGCTTCACCGCCCTGACGGAGGAGCTTTCGGCAGCCCTGGGGCCGGAACGTGGCGCGGAGGAACTCACCCAGCAGATCAACGACACCTTCAGCGGGATCGTCAACGCTGCCAGCCGTTATGGTGGCGCAGTCCTGCGCTTCAGCGGGGATGGCCTCACCGCCTGGTTCGCCGGGGAGGACGCCGCTATGCGGGCGGTCATCGCCGCCATCGCCATGCAGGCTTTCATGCAGGCGGTTATGGCCCGCTACCCCACCCTGCGCCTCAAAGTCGCCATTGGCAGCGGCAACAGCCGCCGTTTCAGCCCTGGCGACCCGGCGGTAGGTCTCTATGATGTCCTGGCCGGGCCGGCGGTGGAGCGGATGGCCCATGCTGCGGAACTGGCCCAGGCCGACCAGATTGTGCTGTGCCCGGTCACTACCGCCGCCATCGAATCCACGTTTGCCTGTACGCCGCTGGCGGATGGTTTCAGTTGTCTGGTCCCGACCATCCTCGCACCCGCCGGTTATGATATCGGCTGGCCGCCCATCCGCTGGCTGGATCATGTTGACCGCGCCTGGTCGCTGGTGGAGACGTGCCGCCCACACCTGCCCGCGCCGATCTATGAACGTCTGCGTGGCGGGCACGGCGCGTATATGGCTGATCTGCGCCTGGTGGCGTCGCTGTTTGTCCGCTTCACCGGTCTGAATTACACCGCGCCGGATGCCGCCGAGCGGCTTGATGCGCTGGTGCGGGTTGCCCAGGCATGCATTGGGGAATACGGCGGCACGCTCAGCGAGGTCGGCGTTGGGGATAAGGGCAGCGAACTGGTGGCCCTGTTTGGCGCGCCGACCGCGCTGGAGAACCCGCCCCAGCGAGCCGCTTCCGCCGCCTATGCGCTCTTGCGGGCGCTGCCCCACGTGCAGACACTGCACATCGGCCTGACCTGTGGGCGGCTGTTCACCGGGACGATCGGCAGCCCGATGCGCCGGGCTTATGCCGCCATCGGCGATGAGGTCAACCTGGCTGCCCGGCTGATGACCCAGGCCGAAGCGGGCGAAGTGCTGGCCAACTACCGTGCTTACCAGATGGCCGATGGCTTCGCCTGGGAGGCGCTGCCGCCGATCCACGTTAAGGGTAAAGTCGCGCCGGTACGCGTCTATCGCCTGCTGGAGCCAAGCCATGTCACCCGACCGCTGGCCGCTACCGGGCGATTTGTGGCCCGCGCCCAGGAACTGGCCGCGCTCACCTGGCTGGCCAGCGCCCATGAAGACGGTCACGCCCGTGTCTTGATCATGGTCGGTGAGCCGGGCACGGGCAAGAGCCACCTGCTGGATCGGTTTGCCGCTATCCTCAAGGAACGCGGGATCACCGGCCTGCTGGGAACGGGGCATAGCATCGATCGCCAGACGCCTTATCATGGCTGGCAGGACATCTTCCGCGCCTTCTTTGACCTCAGTAAGCAGGATGAGCCAGCAGCCAACCGGGAGCAGGTGCTGGCCCGGCTCAACCAGATCGCCCCGGACCTGGTCGATCAGGCGCCTCTGCTTAATGACATCCTGCAACTGGATCTGCCGGAAAGCGATCTCACCACCTCCATGACCCCGGCGGAACGTCACGCCCGGCTGGTTGACCTGCTGGTTGGCCTGTTACGCGCCTGGCTGGCGGAAGACGCCCTGGCGCTGACCCTGGACAACGCCCAGTGGCTGGATACGCTCTCCTGGGACCTGCTGGCCCATGTCGCGGAACAGGCCGCCGATCTGCCGCTTTCCATTCTGGTTGCCATGCGTCCCCTTGAAGGCGACCAACCCGCCGGTCTGCGCCGCCTGGAAGACCTGGCCCGGACGCACCACCTGACCCTGCAGCCCTTGAGCGCCGAGGATTCCCGGCTGCTGGCCGCCGAAGTGCTAGGTGTCACCCATCTCCCGGAGCCGGTCGTTCGCTTTATCTTGCAGAAGACTGGTGGCAACCCATTCTTCATCCGGGAGGTGGCCGCTGTATTGCGGGATAGTGGCGTGCTGGAGATTAGCGGCGGGAAGGCGATCCTCAAGGGCGATCTGGACGATTTGCCGCTACCTGACACCGTGCAGGGTATCGTCCGCCGTCGTATCGACCAGCTTCCCCCGGAGCAGCAGACGTTGCTCAAGGTGGCTGCCGTGCTTGGCCCACAGTTCCGCTTCCGGACGCTGCAGGCCATCCAGCCTCTGCGCCTGAGCGATCGCGCGCTGCGCACCCACCTGGACGCGCTGGAGAGCATGGACCTGCACCTGGTGGAGGACCTCAGGCGCGACGCCATCTATGAGTTCCGCTATGCTATTACCCGCGAACTGGCCTATAGCGCCCTGTCCTTCAGCCAGCGCCGCCAGTTGCATCGGGCCGCCGCGATCTGGTATGAGCAGGAATACCGGAGCAATCTGGCCCCGCACTATGCGTTGCTGGCCCATCACTGGCGGGGAGCCGAGGTCCCGGAGCGCGAAGGGTACTACGCTTATCTGGCAGGGATGCGGGCCGCCGCCCAGTATGCCGGGGCCGATGCCATCGCTTATCTGGAGCGCGCCCTGGAGCTAACTCCCACCGCGCAAACCAGCCGTCGCAGTCAGGTCTTGTTGCAGCTGGAGACGCTGTATTACCTGAGTGGCGCTCAGGCCAGACAGATCGAAACATTGCGTCTGCTGGAAGAGCTGGTTGCCGGGGGCAACATTGCCCTGAAGGCGGAAGTCGATGTCCGCCAGGCTCGCCTTTTCGAGCGGACTTTGGAGCCAGCCTGGTGTGTCACGGCGGCAACCGCCGCTTACGATGCTGCCGCGCGGGCCGGCGACCCGGCGCTGATGGGCCAGAGCCGTGTTTACCACGCTCTGGGGTTGATCCAGCTGGGTCGCTATGAGCAGGCGGTGGCCCTGCTTTCGCGCGCCCATGCGCCGGGTGATGGCAGCCTGGAAGCATACCGGCTGGATGCGCTGGGGGTTGCCCTCAGCCAGCTGGGGCGGTACGACGAGGCCCAGGCGGCTTATGACCAGGCCCTGCTACATGCCAACGCCAGTGGCAACCGCCGGGCGGTGGGCGCTATTCTGGCCCACCTGGCCGATAACGATGCAGCCATGGGCGGCATTGCCGCGGCACGGGAGCGTTGCCGCCTGGCCCTGCGCATCTATGAGACTATCGGCGACCGCTATGCTGAAGCGCAGACGCTGGGCCGGCTTGGCCTGCTGGCGCTGATCGACGATGATCCGGAGGAAGCACGGACGATGCTGGATCGAAGCCGCGACGCCTTCCGGCGTATCCACGATCTGCGCGGGGAGGTTCAGTTGTTGCGGGAGCTTGGGCGTCTTCAATGCGAGTGGGACAGGGGGGCCGATGCCTACCAAGTCTTGCTTGAGGCGCTTGATCTCTCCCGTCAGGCTGGCAACCCGCGTCTGACCGTCCTGAGCCTGCTTGACCTGGCCCGCGCGACTCTGGTGCTGGACAATCCGGCAGAGGCCGATGATCTGCTGGCGGAAGCCAGCCGCCTGAGCGTAACGCTGGATGAGGCCAGCGCCAGCAGCCTGGCGACCGTCCGGGACACGCTGACCGCGCAGGCGGCCATCCGGCAGGGCAGGCGCGTGCCCGCCATGGAGCATATCACCCGCGTGCTGGCGCGGCTGGCCAGTACCCGGTTGGAGACGGTGCCGGACGCCCTCTGGCTGTGCCTGGCAGCCTACGATGTGCTGGATCGGCTGGGCCAGGCCAGCCGTGCCCAGGACTTCATCCGCCAGGCTTATACGCTGCTCAAGGTACGCGCTGCCCGTATCCCGGAAGCCCAGCTGCGCAGCCGTTACCTGCAATCTACCCCGTCCTTCCGCCGGATCGTGGCGCTGGCCGAAGCGCAAGCGTCAGAAGACCGGCGGACTCGTCGTTGAACATGAAAAGACGCCGCCTGTCACAGCAGCGTCTGGATGTATCGGTTGAGGTCCGGGGCAGCGCCCTCAGACCGCTGGCCGCAGGCGTTGACCAACCAGGCTGCCCCGCCACCCTTCCGGCATGGTGAAGCGGTAAAACGCGCGCTCCTGAGCGGACATATCCAGCGGGAACTCCAGGTCGTTGTGCGCTTCCAGGATGCGGTAGCCCTCTTTGATGTAGCTACGCACCGTATGCGGGCTGATGCCCATCTCGTCAGCGGCAAGTTGGGCGGGCATCCCCTCGACCACGCACAGCCGGATCGCCTGCCGGATCCGCTCGGTCATCTCTGGATACTGGCGTGGCGCAGGCAGTACCGTTGCCCGGAATAGCCGGCCGTCAAACAGATTCGCAGTGCGCTCGCTCACGCTGCGCGTGATCACAAATTCATGCTCGGCGGCAAACACAATCGCCCAGCTGATCTGGTAGCGGACATCTCCTTTAAGGAAGTAGCCCCGCGCGCCAGCGTGGGCTGCCGCCGCGACCAGCGATGGATCCACCGCCTGGGCCAGGCACATGAGCATCGTGCCGGGCGCCAGTTCCGCCAGCCGGTGTAGCAGCGCGGCCAGTTCGTGCGCCGTCCCGGCGTGGTCGGCGTCCAGCAGGATCACGTTAGGCCGTTCCGGCGCGGCACAGGCGGCCAAGTAGTCCAGCAGTTGCGCCTGACTTTCCACGGCCTTAATCACGCGGGTGCGGCGGTCGAGCGCCAGATAGCCGGTGATGGCCTGCAGAGCGTAAAAATCGGTGTCCAGTATGGCGACTGTCAGGTTAAACATCGCGCCGCCTCCCCTCTATCCGGCTGCGACATAATATCCCCTCTGACTGTAGTATCGCCCTGTCAACAGTTGTTTCCCTGACAGCGATCTGACGTTTGTCGGCCAGCCGTCGGTCAGGAACCTGACGCCCGCAGCGCCGCCTGCGCTTCCTCCAGCACCTCGACCAGTGCCTGGTGAATGAGGCCGTTGCTGGCCAGGATTTCATGGCCGGTGTACAGCCCATCGGTCCGACCGTTGTAGGTGGTAACCTGGCCGCCCGCCTCGCGAATCATCAGGATACCGGCCAGGAAATCCCACGGTTGCGGCCCGCGCTCCCAGTAGCCGTCAAATCGCCCGCAGGCCACATAGGCCATATCCAGCGCCGCCGAGCCGGTGCAACGCACGCCCTGCGCCCGCCGCAGAAACGCTCCCCATTCCGCCCAGTTGTTGTCCCGCGCGGTGTGCCGGTCATAGGGGAAGCCGGAAGTCAACAGTGCGCCAAGCAGATCAGGCGTGGTTGAAACATGGATCGGCCGGCCATTAAGTGTCGCGCCCTGGCCGCGAATGGCGGAGAAGCACTCATCGCGGCTGGGATCGTAGGTCAGGCCGACGATCGGCTCGCCATCGGCGTCCACAACCGACAGGTTGACCGCGTAGATCGGCAGGCGGTGGGCGAAGTTGGTCGTGCCGTCCAGGGGATCGACGTACCAACGGAAGGGCGCCTCCGCCGTTCCAGTCCCGTCATAGCCGGCGCCCTCCTCACCAGTGATGGCATGATCGGGGAAGGCCGCGCGGATGGCCGCGGTGATCAGCGCCTCAGCAGCCTTATCAGCTTCCGTCACCAGGTTGATGCTCGTCGTCTTGGAATCAACGTCGAAGCCCCTGGCAGCGTAATCCAGCAGGAGCGCGCCGGCCTGCCGGGCGATGTTTTCCGCTGTATCGCGTATCGTCTGAAGCATTCATGTTCTCCTTCGGTGTACCGCAAGACAGGTCAGAGCCGCCAGGATCAGCCGGGCCGTCGCAGGAAATGGGCCACACATTCAATGTGATAAGTCTGGGGGAACATATCAACCGGTTGAACGTGTTGCAGCGCGTAGCCGCGCCGCGCCAGGCGCTTAATGTCGCGGGCCAGCGTAGCCGGGTCGCAGCTCACATAAACCAGATTAGCCACCCCCAGTTCGGCCAGTGTCTCCGGTATGTCCTCATCCAGACCGGCGCGGGGCGGATCGGCGACTGCAGCCTCAAACGGCCCCTCGCCCGCTTCAATCAGGCCCCACAGCACCGGCTCCACGCCGCCCTCGAACAGGTCGACATTATCGAACGCGGCCAGGTTTTCGTCGGCGTCGGTCACCGCCGGGGGGTAGCTTTCCACCGCCGCTACCAGGGCGGCCCGTTCGGCGATGAAGGCGCTGAACAGGCCAACCCCGGCGTACAGGTCCAGCACCGCTTCACCGCCGTGCAGGTCAAGCCGCTCCAGAACGAGGTCGACCAGCGTCCCGGCGATATCCAGATTGACCTGGAAGAAGCCGCCCGCCGTGACGCGAAAGTCGCGGCCCTTGACCCGGTAGCGCGTGTGTGAGTCCCCGATCAGGTTGACCGGCTCGTTGTCGCTGAGCAGCAGGTTGACGCTGACCGGTGTGTCCGCTTCCAACGCGGGAGCGGCGTCATCTACCGTCCGCAGGATCAGCATATCGCGGCCATCGCTCCCGGCGCGGACTTCAATCTGCTGGATGCCGGTCGTGTCTAGGTCGAGCGATTCCAGCAGGGCCATCGCCCGCGGGTGAAGGATATAGCACCACTCGATCGGCTCAATGCGCGCCGGATCGGTGCTGACAAAGCCCAGCCGTCCATCCGGAGCCACATGGAACGTTGCCCGCGCCCGATAGCCCCACGGCTCCGGGCTGGGGATCGTGTCGCCGACCAACCGGTCGGCCCGCTCCACCCCGCCCAGCCGCCTGAGCTGGTCGATGACCACGGCGCGTTTGTAACGGAGCTGGGACGGATAGTTCATATGCTGCAGGTGGCAGCCGCCGCAACGCCCCGGCCCGAAGTGCGGGCACTCCGGGCGGACGCGATCCGGCGAGGCGATCAGTAACTCAACGCCTTCGGCGTTGGCGTAACTGCGCCGATCTTCCACGATGCGGGCGGTGATGCGCTCGCCGGGGATAGCATAGGGGACAAAGATCGGGCGGCCCCGGTAGCGGCCCATCGCCTTGCCACCGTAAACGGCGTCGGTCAGGTCAAGCTCAATCAGGTCTGCGGGCATGGCATCTTGCTCCTTCCGCTGGAAGTATAACGCAGCCGCGCCAGCGGGGCCGGGTGCCAGTACAGGTTGGCGGCGATTGGTCTGCGCAAGACGCCGGAGAGAGGGCGGGGAGGAAGAGGGGCAGCAGCGGGCGACGGGAAAGGCCGGGACGCGCTATAATCGCCGCCCATGACGACTGAATCTGTTGCTGGCGCTGTACTCTCCCATCATCCGCCACGCTTCCCAGCGCTCTACCGCCTCAAGCGCTGGCTGACGGTGGTCAGCCTGTTCCTGTGCACGGTCGCCCTGGTCGGTGAGGGGCTGCTGATCCTGCTCGGAGTCGGAGCCGGGGACGCGATGATCCTGCTGCTGGCGTTCACGGCGGCGTTGGTCGTCCCGCTGGCGATTGGGGCAGTGCTCACCCCGCCGCTATTGGTCGCCGAAGAGGGGCTGATCGTGCAACCGATGTTCGGCCCGGCACGGCTGGTGCCCTGGGCGGCGATCACTGGTCTGCGTCCGTATACCCTGCAGCCGGTTGACGAGCCGATGACACGCCTGCTACTGGGGCGGGCCAACATGCCGCGCCGCGACGGACGCTGGGTGCTGGTGCGTGGGCCGTTTTTCGGGGGGCCATTGCCGCTGAGCTTCCGCCTGGTGGCCTGGCTGACCGGTTTGGGGAACATGGCCGTGTTCGGTATCAGCGACGCCACCCATCGTGGCTATGACTCCTTGCTGGCGGCCCTGGAGGCACGGGTCGGCCAGCAGGCGATCGCTGCCACCGGGCAGGACGACCCGGCCCGGAGGTAGTTACCAGGAAGCTGTTGTACCGGAGTGTCAGGAGATCGATGTCTGTTCAGCCCTCGAACATCCCTGCTGTTGCTCTGATCATGACCGTTGTCAACGAAGGCGCGTCGATGCGCGCCGTGCTGGAGTCAATCGCTGCGCAGACGCGCCAGCCCGATGCGATCGTGATCGTGGACGGTGGCTCTACCGACGATACGCTAGCCATCCTGCACGAATATGCCGCCCGCCTACCGCTGACCGTGATCGAGCGGCCCGGCTGTAACATTTCTGCCGGGCGCAACGCGGCGATCGCCGCCGTCGACGATGCGGCGGCTATCATTGCTGTCACCGACGCCGGGACGCGCCTGCCCGCTGACTGGCTGGAGCGCATCACCGCGCCGTTCGTCGATCCGGCTGTGCAGGCCGTCGCCGGGTTCTTCCATGCCGACCCATACACGCCGTTTGAGGTGGCGATGGGCGCAGCGGTTCTGCCGCTGGCGGATGAGATTGACCCGGCCCGCTTTTTGCCCTCCAGCCGCAGCGTGGCCTTCCGCCGGGAAGCCTGGGCTGCCGTTGGTGGCTACCCTGAATGGCTGGATTACTGCGAAGACCTGATCTTCGATCTCAACCTGACGGCACTATACGGCCCCTTTGCCTGGGCGCCGCAGGCCTGTGTGGCCTTCCGACCACGCAGCAACCTGCGGGCTTTCTGGCGGCAGTACTATCGCTACGCCCGCGGTGACGGCAAGGCCGATCTGTGGCGCAAGCGGCATGCTGTCCGCTACGCGACGTATCTGGTCGGCGTCCCGCTGATACTGGCGCTGGGGTTGGCCTGGGGGCCGCTGTGGTGGGGGGCGTACCTGCTGGGCGGTGCGGTCTACCTGCGGGGGGCCTACCGCCGCCTGCCAGCGGTGTGGAGGTACTACCGGGGCGCTCGCCCGCCTTCATGGCGCGACCGGCTGGCTGCCTGGCTGCTGATCCCGATCATCCGTGTCGTGGGCGATCTGGCCAAGATGGCCGGTTACCCGACTGGCTGGCGCTGGCGGCTGGCCCATCGCCCGCCGTCCTGGCGTGTGCGACCTGAATCCGCCGCTTGACGTTCATGGTGGCCTCCAGCGCTGCGCCTCCGCCTGCCTTTTCTGCTCGTCGGCGCGGCGGCGATCAGGGTACAATAGGCACACATTCTAACCGGCCCGCGCAGACTTTCACCGCACGGGCCAACAGCGAAGCAGGAGAAGGCCGTGGCAAGGCGAAACAGCTCCCTGGTGATGACGGTGCTCATCGAGGCCGCGCGCATCGGCGCGATTGTGCTGATCCTGGATCGTCTGGTACAGCGACGGGAGACGATCTACCACCGCAAGACGACGTTGATCGCCAAGATGGGATCGCGGGTCAAGGAGGTGGCCCTGGAAGCTGTCGAACAGGTCCGGGCCGCCGGCTGGCTGACTGACGGCTCCCTGCAGGATGCCGACTTTGCCGAAGCGCACCTGAGCGGAGCCATGTTCGATGGGGCCGACCTCCGGCGGGTGAGCTTCGTGCAGACGCGCCTGCGCGGGGCGGTCTTCGCCTGGGCCGATCTGCGCGGCGCGGTGCTGCGCGGCGCAGTGCTCAAGGATGCCAGCTTTATCGTGGCTAACCTGGAAGGGGCCAGCCTCTCGGAGGCTGACCTGCGCGGTGCGGTCTTTCGCGGGGCACAGATGACCGGCGCGCACCTGCGCCTGGCCAATCTGTATAGCGCCATGCTGGATGGGGCTGAGCTACGCAACGGCCAGATGAAGATGGCTTTCCTCCGCCGCGCCGACCTCAGCCGGGCCGACCTGCGCGGAGCCGATCTCTACCGGGCCGACCTGCGGGAGGCAGACCTGACCGGCGCCAGGCTGGAAGGGGCCGACCTGCGTGGCGCTGACCTGACCGGCGCCGACCTTAGTGCTGCTCAGTTTGACCCTACCACCATCCTCCCTGATGGAAGCGCCTGGAGCGCGGAAGTCGACCTGGGCCGTTTTACCCGCGCCGATCATCCGGACTACTGGCGCTATGTCCGGCCCCCGGATTGGCCCGCCGCCGTCATTGAGCAGCAGCGCGCCCAGTTCTTTGAGCGGTACGAACAGGAAGCCCAGGAGGCCTGACGCCTATGACCCACCCGCCCGGTATTCCCCCGCTGGTTCTGGCCTCGGTGTCGCCGCGTCGCCGGGAGTTATTGGCTGCCTTTGGCCTGCCCTTTCAGATTATCGCCAGCGGCATCCCGGAAGATTTGCCGCCTGACCTGGACGTGGAGAGCGGCGTTCGCTGGCTGGCCCGCCTGAAAGCGGAAACAGTGGCCGAGACACTGGCCGAAGGGCTGGTCATCGGCGCGGATACGATCGTTGTGGTCGACGGGCTGGCGCTGGGCAAGCCGCGCGACACCGCCGATGCCTGCCGCATGCTGCGCCTGTTGCGTGGCCGACCGCACCGCGTGATCAGCGGCGTGGCCGTCTTTGATGCCGCCAGTCGTCGCAGCGGGGCGGCCAGCGCGGTGACGACGACCGTCTACATGCGCGATTATTCCGACCGCGAGATCGAAGCTTACGCCCTCAGCGGCGAGCCGCTGGATAAAGCCGGCAGCTACGCCATCCAGGGCCAGGGCGGGGCGCTGGTGGAGCGCATCGAGGGCTGCTACAACAACGTGGTGGGTTTCCCCCTGTGTGAGGTGGCGGCTTTGCTGGAAGGCTTTGCCGTCATGCCGGATGGCGCCGGGCCGATCTGCACCACACCCGCCGGGGAACCATGCCCGCGCCTGCCGCGCTGAACTAGCCTTTCCTTAGCCCAGCCGAAAGAGTAGCAACGTCGAGCCGAAAGCCAGCACATCGCCGTGCTTGAGCGGGCAACACACCTCCGGGCGGATGCGCTGGCCGTTGATCCACGTGCCATTGGCGCTATCGAGATCGATCACCCCCCAGCCGCTGCCATCCGGCAGGCGCTCCAACCGGGCGTGAGGCCGCGATACCGAGCGATCTTTGAGGATGATATCGCAGGGGGTGCCGGGCGCTGCCCGCCCGACGACCAGCGTCGCCTGATCCAGCACGAATTCCTCCCCCTCCTGGGGGCCGGCGGTGACTACCAGGTACGGTCGATCCAGGCCGTGCGGTGGGCGGATCAACATCCCGCTGCGCGTGGCGTGCTGCTGTTCCTCAGCAGTCACCATGGCGGAAAACAATAGCTCTGGGACAAACAGACGGATGACATCGCCGCTGGCCAGCGGATAAGGGCTGTCTATGCGCTGGTCGTTGACAAAGGTGCCGTTGGCGCTGCCCAGATCGGCGATCATAAAAATGCCGCTGCGGTAGGTAATCACGGCATGGCGGCGGGAGACATGCCGCTCAGCTACGCAGATATCGTTGTTGCGGGAACGGCCAATGCTAGCGGTAGCGCCTTCCAGCAGGACATAGCAATGCAGTTCACCGGTGGCCTGATCATGCCAGGTGACCTTGGCCAGCGCCTGAGGCTCATCCGGGATCATGGCGTCCACTGTTGCACAACGCTCCTTGCCCGGTCAGGACTGTGACCCGGCGGGCAACTCGCCCGGCGCCACCTGAATCACAGCATTCCAGGGCAGGTAATGGCTGAAGAAGTGATCTTCCCGCTCCAGCCGTCCATCGCGGAAGACCTGCCGGGTGACGGTCACATCCGCGCCGTCTACCGCCCATTCTACCTGCCGCGTCTGGCCGGGGGCCAGCTCGGCGTTTTCCTCGTAGACTGTCGGGCCATGTGGCGTGACGTTCTCGATGCGCGGCCCGATCTTGTTCACCACACGCCCGACGCTGGTGCTGTAGAACTTGAACGTGATTGTGGCGTTTTGCGGGTTGGTATAGGTCTCGATCAGCAGGTGATAGGGGGTGTCATTCAGGAAGCGGAAGTCCACCAGCGGCGAGAAGACGGTCGCATCCATGCCCACGCCTTCGCCATACTCGTAGTAGCCGACACGGTAGCCATGCGGGTAGCGCTCCAGGATCGGATACCCGGCGTAAAACGCTGCCTGAAAAGCCGTTGTGCTGACCTGGCAGACCCCGCCGCCAACACCCTTGATCGTCCGCCCACCGTAGATGATGAACGACTCCTCGAACCCTTCTTCCGCGCTGACATCGCCCAGCCAGCGGTTGAAGGAGAATTCCTCGCCGGGCGGGATGACCAGCCCGTGGAAGCGAGAGGCGGCCTGGGCGATGTTCTGCTGGCGGGCAGCGCCCGACCCCAGGTAGTAGGTGGTTGCCTGCGCGATCAACTCGGTGATGCCCAGTTCGGCGGCTGTAGCGCCTGAATGGACAGCTGGCACGATGTACCGGAAGGCCAGCGCCACCTGCCGGGGCGCGCCCGGCTCCGGGGGTGGCATGAAAAGGGCGCGCTCAATCGCCGCCAGCGACGCTTCCACATCCAGTTCGCGGCCATTGACGCTGGGCGCGATCACCTCCAGCTGGCGCGTTTCATCGTTGAACACAAAACGCGCTGGCTGCGGCTGGATGGTCAACTGCGGCGCGATCCCATTTAAGAAGCTGGCGAACTGCTCCGGATTGAGTCCGACTTCAACCGTTGCCGTGCCGTCAGCGGCCATCACCCGCCGCACTTCCAGCATGGCGGCGATATTCTCCACCGTGGCTACCCATGGCCCTGCTTCAGCGCCGGAGGATGTGTCTGCATACAGCGAGAGCGGGCCGGCGAGCGCAGCGCGCAAACGGGCTTCTGGCTCCGCTACCGACAGGATTGCCGGGGGAGTCTCCCGGATGGTCAGCGGGATTTCCGCGCCGGTCTGTAGCTTGAGCACTTCCTGGCGCAGGGCAGCCAGCGCCGCCGGGATATCCAGCGTCCGGCCAATCTGCCCTGGCGTGCTGATCACGGTGGCGCCCTGCAGGGAAAGCATCGCGTCGCGGACGGGGCGGTCGATCTCAGCGGCGATGGCCTGCAACGTGGCTTCCGCCCGCGCCTGGTCAAAGACGACGATCGGGGCGACCGTTCGCCCGTTGAGCCACAGATCGGCCTGCGTGAGCAGGTTTTCCGGCAACGATCCTTCTCGGCCCAGGCGCATGGCAGCCTCTACCGTCGCCGCCGCATCCAGGGAAACGCCGAGTTCTCCGGCGGTATATTGCCAGAAGCGATCACCATCGCGGAAGGTGAACACAGCCTGCTCGTCGTAGACGAAGCGGTCGTCCAGCAGGCGGGCGGCCTGCGGCGCCGAGAGGCCGCCTAGGTCCAGCCCGAAGGCCGAGACGCCGGGGTAGACCCTCCCGGTATAGCGCACCTCGAAAGCGGCTACAAACAGGGCGAAGACGATCAGCAGCAGTGCCAGACCGGTCAGCACCAGCATCGGCAGGCGCAGAAGCCACGGGCGCAGTCCGGTGCCGCGTGCGGTAACCACCCCGACCGGCTGGGTGTCTTCCAGGCTGGCGGCGGAGGCAAGACCGGTTGGGGTGAAGGGGGGCGTTGTCATAAACGGCCGTTTCCTGTCTGCTTCCAGTACGTCCTCATCCGCGGTGTGAATTGCAATGGTAACACCTCCGGTCAGCCCCGACAACGTTCTTGCTCCCGGCGCAACTCCCCGCCGCTGGAGGACGTATATATAAGCGGTGATCATCTGGCGGCAGCGCCAGGCCAGTAGGGGGACAACCATGACCAAGAAAGCATCCGAAATGGCGTGCGCCAATTGCCCGATGCGGGCCAAAGCCGAAGCTAATCCCAATACGTTCCTGGCGCGGCTCTGGCGTTTCCATACCAGGTTTTGTCCCGGCTGGAAGGCCTACCAGAAGGCGCTGGCTGCGGAAGCCGCCGGTAACCGGGCCGACTTCAGCTAGCGGGCGCCCCAATTCCGGCACAACAGGCCGGAAAGCCAGAAGCGCCGGCGCATCAACCGGCGCTTCTGAATCACAACTTTCAGCAGGCAGCCACCACTGGCGGCTTACAGCTGATTCTGCACCGCGATCGGGTTGGCGGGCAACAGGACCGCCTGCCCGTTGACGACCGTCTGCCAGAATGGCATCCAGCCAACCCCAAACAGTTCCAGATAGATGTTCTTCTTGAAAGGCGTGATACGGTATTCCTCCGCTTCAGCGGCCACCCGCGCCCACTTATCGTTGACAGCGCGCAGGGCGGCCTCCATCTCCCGCGTGGTTTGCTCGATCTGATCTTCCAGGGTGGCGATCTCTTGCTCCGATTCGCGCAGGTCGACTTCTGCCTGGCGGCTGTAACGCTGCGTCCGGCTGTAGCGGCTGAGCGTGTAGGTCGTCCGCCCGCGGAACAGGCTGAGCGCGGCCTCGCCGGCGGTGAAGAGTTGTTCGCGCTTGCGATCGGCCAAATCAGCGCGGTCGGCTTCCAGCTCGCGCACCTCCCGTTGCAGGCGCTCCTCCAGCCGATCTAACCTCGCCGCGTACTGCGCCGTCACCCGGTCAACCTCTTCGTCGCGTCGCTCGCGCACCAGCGCCTGCAACATCACCCGGAAGTCGCGGCGGCTGGCGTCCGGGTCGCTGAAGACCTTGAGCGTCGGGCTATAGAGGACGACCAGCGACGCTGTATGGAAGATTTGCTCGACCACTTCGTTCTGCAATTCCCGCAGGCGCTTTTCATCGGTCAGGGCGGGCGGCAGGGCTGCAAAGATGGCCTGGGCGGCGGGCGTCTGGGCCAGCGTAGTCGGGTCGACCGGCGCGGCGACATGCTGCTCCCAGTGAATCAGCCCCATCCGGGGCACATCCGGGACGTGGTAGGCCACCTGGCGCACCGTGTTGACGCCGGTCCGCCGATCCAGGTAGCGCACCGACGCCTGAGCCAGCAGGAAGGGACGGTACACCAGGGTTGTCACCCCGGTTTGCTGGGCCAGAAAACCGAACTGGCGCTCCCAGTTGGCCAGTGCCGTGCGGGCCGGGATCGTCCCCGGCAGGAAGTACTGGGCGATGCTAGAGGGCAGCACCGGCGCCCCGCCGGATGCACCCGCCGGAATTGCCGGACGTGACGCCTGAGTGCGCCCGATCGGCTGGGTCAGATCGGCGCCCCCGCTGCCCGGCAGAGTCTCCGGGCGTGCCGCGACGCCGGGCGGCAGATCCTGTTCCGGGAGGATCGTAGGCGGCGGAGTTATACTGAGCGGTTCCGTTTCCGGCAGGCTCGGCGGCGGCGCGGCCAGCGGCTCAGTCTCCGGCAAGCTGGCTGGCGGCGGGGTGATGCCGGGTCGGGCGGAAGTCACCGGCGCGGTGGCTCCCTGGGTGGGGGGCATGTAGCCGCCACTGCCGGGCAAAGGTATCGCCCGCTGGCGCAGCTTTGCCCGCTTGGCTGCCATCAGCGTGCTGATTTGCTGACGGGTCAGCGGCCCGCGCAGGTAGCTCATCGCCCAGCGGGTGTGGAACAGCAGCGGCCCATTTTCCTCGTGGACGTTGTGCATCAGGAAGATGCGGGGAGCCAGCTGCTCGATCAGATCGCCCACCTGTCGGACGGTATAATCGGCCCGCACACTGGCCAGCGCTTCCAGGCCGGTCATGACTTTCTTCTGGTCATTCTCGGTCTGCAGCTTGCCGATGAACCAGGTTCCGGCGTTGGCCAGCCCTTTATAGTCCAGATCGCCAGGGTTCTGTGTAGCCAGGATCAGGCCCAGCCCAAAGGCGCGCGCCTGCTTGAGTAAACGCAGGATCGGCTCCTTGGTTGGCGGGTTATAGGGGTGCGGCGGGAACATGCCGAACACCTCATCGATGTACAGCAGGGCGCGCAGGCTGGTCGTGCCGGAGAGCGTCCGCAGCCAGGCCAGGACATTCTCCAGTAACAGGGTGATGATAAACTGGCGCTCGGCATCGTTGAGGTGAGCGATATAGAACACGCTGACCCGCGGCTTGCCTTCGGCAGTGAAGAGCAGGCTCCGGACATCCAGCGGCTCGCCGGTCAGCCACGACTGGAAGGATGGCGCGGCGATGATGTGGTTCAGCTCCATCGCCAGCTTGAAGCGCTCTTTTTCCGGGAAGAAGGTATCGACATCAAAGACGCCCAGCTTCTGGAAAGGCGGCTGCTGCACCTGGATGATCACGTCTTCCAGGGTCAGGCCCTGGCCCTGCCGCCAGGCGTGTTCAAAGATGTTGGCGATCAGGACGTGCTCACGGTCTTTGACCGGTTCCACCTGGCGGCCCACCAGGGCCAGCAGGGCGGTGACCATCCCGGAGATGCGCTCGCGGTGCGCTTCCTCGTAGCCGGCCCAGCCCTCGCGGGGGGCCTGCATGGCATCGAGGATGCTCACCGGCAGCCCGGAATCCGAGCCGGGGGTGTAGATGCTAAAGTCGGCGGCGTGCTTGAGCCATTTCACCCGGTCGGGGACGATGTGCCAGTCCGCCAGACCCTTGCGCCAGCGGGTGGCCACCTCCGCCGCGTAGTCGTCGATCTCTTTGCCCGCCCGCCGGGCGTCATCCAGATTAACCCAGGGCGCAAAATCAGCCGGGCGCAGGTCGGGGAAGGTCAGCAGCAGGTTGGTGATGTCGCCTTTGGGATCGATGATGATTGACGGGATGTTATCCAGCGCTGCCTCTTCCAGCAGGTCGATGCACAGACCGGTCTTGCCGGAGCCGGTCATGCCGAGCACGACGGCGTGGGTGGTCAGGTCGCGCGAGTCGTAGTAGACGATCTCGTCCAGCACCTTTTGAGCGCGGGGATCGTAGCGACGACCGAGGTAAAACGTCGTTGGGGCTTCGATAAAAGGCATACGGCACTCGTTTCACACTCACCAGGCTAGCACGGATTTTCTATGGCTATGATAGTACAACCCCATCCCTTTGACCAGCCAGCCACGGTGTTAGGCTCAGGGCGCGACAGGCGTCACCGTGCTGCAATCGATGCCCTGCGGAACGCGCCCTTCGGCAAAGCGGCGCTGGTATTCGGCCAGGTAACTTGCCGCGATCGCCGGATCCTCGATGATCATCAGGTTCTCGTCATTGGTTTCGGTGGCGCTGCCGGAGAAGTTAAACGAGCCGATGATCGTGATCTGGTCATCCAGAATGATGACTTTGTGGTGCAGCATATAGGGATTGCCATCCTGGCGGACATCCAGCCCGGCGCAGAAGAACTTGGGCAACTCACTCCACTGGGTGATACTGCCGGTGGTTTCCACAACGCCCTCGACATGCAGACCATCAGCGACGCGCCTGAGCACCGCCTCGCCCAGGGCGTTTTCTGTGAACGAGAAGGCCATGAACTTCATCGAGGTCTGTGCGGCATTGACCTTCTCGATGATCCGGTCAATGACACCATCCTCCGGCGCAAAGTACACCTCAAGCGGCACGTTGTTGACGATCACGCGCGGATTGGGCGTATTGGCTGGCGAGGTCGGGCCAAAGCGGCGATCCTGGAACATCTCGTTGAACTCGACCTGATAGTCCTCGGCGACGCGGGCGCTGCGGACATGCACCAGATTGTTGTTATTGCGGTAGGTGTCGTTTACCGTCAGGTTGTAACTGCCGGTCCAGACCTCGCTGCTGTCGATGATCACGAACTTATTGTGCATCAGGCCATTGCGTCGATCGTCCACGATCGGGATGCCCGCCTCGTATAACTCGTCCAGCAACGTGTCGTCGGGGTCGGTCACGAATTGCAGCCGGATATCCTCTTTGGCGCTGCCGGTAGCGGCACGGTAGCGTTCGTACAGGGCGATATCCAGTCCATGTTCGTTGTCGGTGACCAGCCGCACACGTACGCCCTGGCGATGCCGGTCGAGCAGCGCATCGGCGATGGGCCGGCTGTTCAGCTCAAAGGCGGCCACATCGACCGTCTGCCTTGCGCCGCGGATAGCCGCCGCCAGCGTCTCTTCCAGCCCGCCTGCATACGTGGATCGGTCACTGCTGCCGGTTGGCGCGGTGAAGAACACGCTCAAGGGCGCGGCCAGGTCGTTCCCGGTTTCGGCGGGCGCCAGCTCGGTTGCTGGCGGCGGGAACAGCCCCAGCAGGTCGTAGCCAGTCAACTGGGCGATGATGGCCAGGCCCAGCAGGATTGCTCCAAGGATGCCGCCCAGCGTTACCTGTGTGGATCGGCTGGTCAGGCGGCGGGAGGTGGTCTTCTTGGTCATGATTCTTCGTCGGCCTCCGGCGGTGTAAACGGATCAGGGGCGCCGGAAGTCTCCGGCAGGGTGGGAGGAAGCGGGCCAGCGGGCAACATCCCCGGCACTGGCGGCGGCTCAAGGCGCGCCGCCAGCGGAGGCGCTTCGATCGGTTGCGGCGCGGGCGGGGCAACCAGCGCCTCCGGGATTTCCGGGGCAGGCAGCGGCGCCGAACTACTCGGCGGCGCCGGTTCCTCGGGCAGGGCCGGTTCTCCCGGCGGCGCTGGCTCAGCCGGCGCAATCATCGCCAGCACGCGGGCGATGACCTGGGCGTTGTCCAGCGTGGCTTGCTCCGCCATGAAGGAGTCTCTGTCCGCTTCGCTGGAAAGCAGGCGCTGACCCGCACCGGGCAGGCGCTCGCCCAGCATGGTCAGGCGGTCCAGTTCTGCGCGGACCTGCTCAGTGTCGCCTTCGGCGCGTAGCCGGATCAGGCGATTCATGCGCATCATCAAGCGGCGCAGGTTGTCTAACGCTTCGTCCAGCATCTCCGGCGAGGCCTGTTCAGCCGCCTGCCGGGCCAGCCGGGCGACCTGGTTGGCTCCCCACTGGAGCAACGGCTCAGCTTCTGCATCGGTCAACTCTTCGCGCAGGCCGGGATCGCTGAGCAGCGATGCCGCAGCGCGCGATGCCAGTTCCTCAGAATCGAGTCGTGCTTCCGGCATAGGCGCTTCCCTCCTGCTCACCAGCAGTCCGCCCTGATTGTAACACGACCCGCCCGCAGAAGCCGGAATGTCCGTTCTATTCGCGCCCTTGGATGAGGACAGAGATGCCAGAGTCAGATGACCCGCTGGGTCTCCGTCTCCTCTACCGCCTGCTTTTCCGCAATGATCGGCGTGCGCCGCGACGGCAACGCCCGGCCGGTGCGGTGATGTTCCAGGATAATCCGCACCGCTCGATCATACGTGAAGTAGTTCCAGACCCAGTTGACCAGCACGTTGAGCCGGTTACGGAAGCCCATCAGCCATAGCAGGTGCAAGACCAGCCAGGCAAGCCAGGCCACGTAACCGCGCAACGGGATGCGGTTATAGAGCCAGGCTACCGCCCGGCTGCGCCCGATAGTCGCCATCATGCCCCGATCGCGGTAGCGGAAGGGCTGCGGCTGTTCGCCACGAATCTGACGCAGGATGTTGCGGGCGGCCAGGATGCCCTGCTGCTTGGCCACCGGAATCACCATCGGATATGGGCCATGCTCATCTTCGACCTGGGCCATATCGCCCACAACATACACTCCCGGCAGGTCGGGTACTTCCAGCGTCGGGCGCACGGGCACGCGCCCGCCAGGGGCCAGCGGCACGCCCAGCGCCGCCGCCAGCGGCGAGGCTTTCACCCCTGCCGACCAGATCAGCGTCCGGGTCGGGATCGCCCGGCCACTCTTCAAGCGGATCATGTCGCTGCTTGCTTCGACGACCGGATCACCCAGCACGACTTCCACGCCCAGCGAACGGAGCTGATCGAGCGCGGCTTGTCGCAGCGGGGCGGGATAGGAGGCGAGCAAATGGTCAGCCGCTTCGACCAGAATCACTTGCGGTGTGATCGGTCGCTCAAGCCGGGAGTATTCCTGCTCCAGAATCCGGCTCACCAGTTCATGCAAGGCTCCCGCTGTCTCCAGGCCGGTCGGCCCGCCACCCACCACGACCAGCGTTGTTGCGGCGGCACGGGAGGCCGGATCATCAGACCAGGCGGCCTGCTCAAACTGACGCAGGATGTGGTTGCGCAGTGCCACCGCTTCCGGCAGATCCTTCAGGCCCAGGGAATGCTCGGCCACCGCCGCCAGACCGAAGTAATGGGTCACGCTGCCCGCCGCCAGAATGAGGTAATCGTAGGGGATGGCGCGCGTTTCGCCGCTGGCCTGTACGATGGCCCGGCGACCAGCGGTGTCGATCGCCTCCACCTCGCCCATCAATGTCCGCACATTGGGCGTATGGCGGAAGATGGCGCGTACCGGATAGGCGATCTCGCCGGGGTCAAGACCGGCTGTGGCAACCTGATACAGCAACGGTGTGAAAGTATGGTAGTTGTGGCGGTCGATGAGGATGACATCGACAGCCTGGTTTGCCAGCGTCCGGGCGGCGAACAGGCCGCCAAAGCCAGCGCCGACGATCACAATCTGCGGGCGGGGTTGGGACGTCATGGGGCGCTCCTTTCCGGGCTTAAGCGGCTACTCCGGGTCAGTCATTATTCAGACCTTTCATGTGAACTTTATCACAATAAGTATCAGAACAGCGTTAGAAGCCCGTGAGAGGATGTTGAGAAACCCGAACAGCATGGGCAGAAGGGAACCAATCCAGCAGGCATAGCATGCCTGCTGGCCGGCTACCGCTGCGATCCTGTACCCGCCCGGCGCTAATCCAGCGCAGCCAGGGTCTGCTGTACCTCAGTCAGGATTGCCGGGTGCAGGGCAGCGTTGGCGGCTACTACGGGGGCGAAGCGCCCAGCCCATTCGCTACCATCGGGCAGGGAGAGCCGCCCGCCTGCTTCCTGGATCATCAGCCCTCCAGCGGCGCTGTCCCATGGCCTGAGCGTCAGGTGCACATAGCCGTCCAGCCAGCCCGCCGCGACATGGGCCAGCGAGAGCGCCGCCGCCCCCATCGAGCGCACTGTCCTGCTGAGCAGCGCCAGACGGTTGAAAACGGCCAGTCCCCGGCGGCGGTCATCCTGCTGGCGGGCCAGCGCCACTTCCAGCACGGCCTCCGCCAGGTCGGCACGTTCGGAGACATGCAACCGCCGGTCATTCAGGTAGGCGCCCTGGCCGCGCTCCGCGTAAAACAGGTGGTTGCGGTTGGGGTCGCAGATCGCCCCACCGATCAGCGTCGGCCCGTGCAGCACAGCCACCGAGACACAGTAGTGCGGGATGCCACGGCTGAAGTTCGTCGTACCGTCCAGCGGGTCAACCAGCCACCAGATGTCATCCGGCGGCTGCCAGGCCCGAACCGCCACGCCAGAGGGATTCTCCTCACTGACGATCGGCTGGGTGGGGAAGGCGGCCCGGATCACAGTGAGGATGGCCTGCTGGGCGGCGTAGTCAGCATCAGTGACATCGTCGCGGAAGCCCTTGCTGGTGATCTCGCGTGGCCTGTCGCGTACGGCCTGCGCAGCCTCCGCTCCCTGCCGTGCAGCCTCGATGGCAACCCCGATCACGGATGTGGTCATGTGCTTGCCGAATCTTTCCGCCGCCCTAGCCCTTCAGGCCGGTTGTCGCGATGCCCTCGGTGAACTGTTTCTGGGTGAAGAAGTAGACGATCAGGACAGGCAGCAGGGAGATCACCGCGCCGGCCATCATCAGGTTCAGCTCGACATTGACATCTTGCTGGAAGGCGTAGAGACCATAGGAAATCGGGCGCCATTCCGCCGCCTGGGTTACCAGAATCGGCCAGTCCAGCGCGTTCCACGATTCGAGGAAGGTGAACAGCACGATTGTAACAATGGCGGCGCGGGAGATCGGCACAACCACCTGGAACAGGAAGCGGGTGTGCCCTGCGCCATCGATGCGTGCCGCGTCATACAGCTCGTCCGGAATCTGGCGGAAGAACTGGCGCAGCAGGAAGATGCCGAACGTGCTGGCCAGCCAGGGCACCGTCAGACCAAACCAGCCGTCGATCCAGCGCAGGCCCAGAGTCCTGGCAATGTCGGTCAGACCGATGCTGGCGTAGAAGTTGTTGAACATCTCGTTCAGGCTGACGACCGTCAGGTAGTTGGGGATCAACTGGATGGTCGACGGGATGAACAGCGTGGTCAGAAACAGGCCGAAAAGCAGGTCGCGCCCCGGAAATTCCATCCGGGCGAAGGCATAGGCGGCCAGGATGGAGAACAGCGTTTGCCCGACTACAGTCAGGAAGGTCATCATCACGCTGTTGAAGAAATAGCGGCCAAAATTAGCCCGTTCCCAGGCAGTGATGTAGTTGACCACGCCGCCGCGCAGAACCCGGTTCTCGTCCAGCAGCCAGTAGGAATCGCGGGCCTGCGCATATTCGCGCCCGGTCATCTCCAGGTCGCTCCGGCTGATCGAGTCGGTTGCCTTCACAAAACTGGGGATGCCTTCGCTGAGCCGGGTGTCCAGTTCGCCATCTTCGTAGCTGAACAACTCGAAGATCGCCTGATCGCTGATCACCTTGCCGGATTGCGTTTCCCCCAGCGACATCAGGGACACACTGATCATCCACAGAAAGGGCACGATCGAGGCCAGCGCCCCGATGGTCAGCAGGGCATAGGCCAGAATCTGGACGAAATCCACGTAGATACGCGGGCCTCGCAGCGGCGTCGAAACTGTGCCAGCGGCGGCAGGGGAAGATTGCGCCTGATCAGCCATAGAACACCCGCCCCTTGGAGACCTCATTCTGCACCAGGGTCAGAATCAGGATGATCCCGAACAGGACAAACGCCATCGCCGAGGCGTAGCCCCACTGGTTGAACTGCCAGAACTGCACGAAGATGTATACGCTGGTGGTATCCGCCGTACCCCGCGCCGCCGCCTGCCGCATCACGTAGATGTGGGTGAAGGCCCGGAAGGTGCCGGTGATGCTGAGGATGGTCAGGAAGAAGGTCGTCGGGGAAAGCAGGGGGAAGGTGATCCGGCGGAAGGCCTGCCAGCGCCCGGCCCCGTCCACTTTGGCCGCTTCGTACAGATCGGCGGGGATCGCCCCCAGCCCGGCCAGGAAGATCACGGCGTTGTAGCCGGAAAAGACCCAGATGTTGTACAGGATGATCGAGATCAGCGCCAGGCTTGGCCCCACCAGAAAATCCGGCAGCACCACGCCGGGGGTGATCCGTTCGGCGATGATCTGGAAGATGCCTTTGGATTCCAGCAGCCAGGACAGCGGATCGATGCCCAGCAGGCCCAAGGCGCGGTTGGCCAGGCTATAGGGGCGCGACGAGAAAATGATGCCGAAGACAGTCGCCGTGGCCACTGTCGGCGCGACATAGGGCATGAAGTAGATCATCCGGTACAGCGATTTGCCCAGCCGCACTTCGTAGAACAGGAGATAGGCCAGGAACAGCCCCAGCGAAAGCTGGATGGGTACCGTACCCAGCGCATAGGTGGTGGTGATCAGCAGCGACTGGAAGAACTGCGGATCGCCGACAGCCATCGCCTGCGGCAGCTCCCCGATCAGCAGCCAGCCAGCGACCGCCAGCAGGATTGCCAGCACGAGCAACCGCCCTGTGCCAGGCGTCACATGTTGCTCGGCGGCCTCCTGCCACAGGCGGTAAGCCACAAACATGATGAAAAAGCCAAGCGAGACAGATACCACCTGCGGCCACGCGATCAGATCGTTGGCCAGGTCAACGCCTTTGGGTGTGCCGTACTGGGTGCGGAAGGCGTCGCGGTCCAGGCCGGTCAACTCGCGGCCTGCCGCTTCAACATCGCCACGCTCCAGGTCGCGCACGGCGCTGGCCGCTGCCTGATCATACTGAAAAGCCGCGATCAGGAAGATCAGCGCGCCAATGGCGATCAGCACCAGCACGACTGTCATCCAGCGCAGGACGCCGCGCATCCAGTCGCCTGTGTAGTCGTCAGGCAGGCGGGGCCGCGCCCAGCGCACAATCAGCACGCCGCTTAGGGCGACGCCCAGAATCGCTGCGGCGAGCATCTGCGAGCCAAGCGAGGGCAGGTACAGCTGCGGAGCCAGCACACTGATCAGGTCAAAGGCCAGGGCTGAATCCAGCAGAATCTCACTGATGGTGAAGGCGAACAATCCCAGCGCCAGCAGGCTCAGCAGGCTGAATTGCCAGGCTTTGAGGCCGTAATGCGCCTCGGAATACGGCTTCTGGAAGCGGCGGGAAAACCAGCGCTGTAACCCCCCGCCGAGGACCAGCAGGCCCAGACCAGCCAGGATCATTTCGTTGATTCCGGCGGCAAAGCCTAGCGAAAGCGCGATCACCCCCACAGCTAGCGTGAAACCCGGCAGCAGGAACGGGTAGAAATCGCCCTGGCCTTCTGCCATTTGTTGCCGGGCGCTCCGCAGCGTGCGGTAGGCCCCGTAGGCCAGCAACGCGCTCAGCAGAAAGGCCAGTACATAGGCCCCGTTGCCCATCGCCCGCACATACTGATCCAGACCCAGGAAGTTATGCGTGCGCGCCCGCCATTGATGCAGGCTGACGAAAAAGCCAAAAACGACCGGCCAGATGCGAAACATCAGGGTGATGATGGTGGCTGGCGCGACAAACAAAAGGGCCAGCAACGCCTCCTGTCGCCGACGTCGTTGCTTGCCCAGCCGCAGTTCCCGCTGCAACTCCTCGTTGGATGATGCCGCAGTTGCCATTGGATGGTGATCCCTGTCGTGCTTCTGGAGCGAATGTTACCGCTTTGCGGGCAGGGCGCGCTCCGATCTTCCCGCCCTCAGGCGCGACAAGCCTGTGCCTGGCAGCTATCGATCCTGTCGGTGATCCTGGCCCATCAGCACAGACTCGCACACTTCGACCGGGTGACGCCTGCCACGGTTGAGTGCATTGCGTTCATTGTAAAACCAAAGCGGCCAACCGACCAGTTCTCCGGTCGGACAGGCGCGGACCGGAAGAAGAGGCCGTGAGGCCGGGAGGGCAGGACTGTCCTGCTCCCTGTTCCAGGCGCTCTGTTCTGGGCTTACCTGGCGTTTTCCTGGTAGTGTATCTTTCGCGGTTGAAATTCAGATGCCGGTTGAAGGTTGCCCATCTACGCACCAAATCGCATGTGTATTTTCTCTCAAAATGACACGCGACTTCATTCTGTTGCAGGAACATGAAAACC